>NZ_JBEYYR010000033.1:0-53132 GCF_040645635.1 Streptomyces sp. NPDC046727 | reverse complement strand
AGCACCCGCACCACGCGTTCCCGCAGGGGCGGACCGGCCGGCTCCTCGGGGCCCACCAGGACGATGTCGCCGGGGCGCAGGTGGTGGGGGCCGCACGCCACCTCCTGGTGCGGGTCGGCTCAGACGGCGAGCGCCTGGGCGCGGCGCTTCACCTCCGTGCCGCGATTCTCGCTCAGGGCCTGCGCGGGGGTGCCGGGCAGGGTCGGGTCGGGGGTGAAGAGCCACTCGATCATCTCTTCGACCGTGAAGCCGTCGTCCCGCAGGAGCGTCAGGGTCCCGGACAGGCCCTTGACGACCTTGTCCCCGTCGATGAAGGCGGCGGGGACGTGCAGCGCCCGGTTCTCACCTCGGCGTACGGCGATGAGCTGGCCCTCCTTGACCAGCTGCCGCACACGTGTCACCT
Source organism: Streptomyces sp. NPDC046727 (assembly GCF_040645635.1). Classification (NCBI taxonomy): domain Bacteria; kingdom Bacillati; phylum Actinomycetota; class Actinomycetes; order Kitasatosporales; family Streptomycetaceae; genus Streptomyces; species Streptomyces sp. NPDC046727. The sequence goes on along the minus strand of NZ_JBEYYR010000033.1, from coordinate 52,729 downwards.
CGACGTCGAGCATCTCGGCGATGTCGGGGAGGGTGAGCCAGGCGGGGACGAGAGCATCAATCTTTGCGTCAATCTCGGTCACGGGAACTAGCCTGCCATCCCCCACTGACAGTCGGAAGTCAGGCAGGTCCAGGTGGGAGGGTGTGCTAGTCCGCCGTGGCGTCCTTCAGGGGCCGTGCCGGGTCCGCCAGGGCCTCGGGATCCATGGCGCGGCCCGCCTCGATCAGGCGGCGGCCCTGGGCCAGGTCGCGGGGGCGGCCCACCGCCAGGAGGGCCACCAGGCGGTCCTCGCGCAGCCAGCACACCGTCCAGGACGGGCCCTGCGGGTCGCCGCGCCAGACCAGGCGGTCGGCAGCGGGGTGGTGGCCGGCGTACTGCACGAAGCGGCCGAACTGCTCGGACCAGAAGTACGGCACCGGGTCGTAGACCACGTCGGTCTCGCCGAGGATGTTCGCGGCGACCGTGCGCGGCCCCTGCAGGGCGTTGTCCCAGTGGTGGACGAGGAGCCGCTCGCCGTAGCGGGCCGACGGGAACGACGCGCAGTCGCCGACGGCGTACACGTCCGGCAGGGAGGTGCGCAGACGGGCGTCGGCGAGGACCTCGCCGTGCGCGCCCAGCTCGATGCCGGAGCCCGCGAGCCAGGCGGTGGCGGGGCGGGCGCCGATACCGACGACGACCGCGCCCGCGGGCAGCCGGGCGCCGTCGGCGAGCACCACCTCGCCGGGCTCGACGCGCTCCACGCGCGCGTGCAGGCGCAGCTGAGCGCCCGCGTCGGCGTACCAGGCGGCCATGGGTGCGGCGACCTCGGCGGGCAGGGCGCCGGCCAGCGGGCGTTCGGCGGCCTCCACGACGGTCACCGCGCAGCCGGCCTCGCGGGCGGCGGTGGCGAACTCGGCGCCGATCCAGCCGGCGCCCACGACCACGATGTCGTGCTGCCGGGCGAGCACGGGCCGCAGCCGTTCGGCGTCGTCCAGGGTGCGCAGCAGATGCACACCGGGCACGCCCTCGGTGCCGGGCAGGGTGATCGGTTCGGCGCCGGTGGCGAGGACCAGGACGTCGTACGGCACCGGACCGGCCTCGGTGTCCAGCTCGTGCGCGGCGGGCCTGAGGCCCCGCACCTCGCAGCCGAGCCGCAGCTCGACCCCGAGGGACTCGAAGTCCACGTCGAAGGCGGAGTCCTCGGCCTTGCCGAGCAGCACGGCCTTCGACAGCGGCGGCCGGTCGTACGGCTGGTGCGGCTCGGCGCCGATGACGGTCACGGGGCCCGGAAAGCCCCGCTCCCGCAGGGCGACCGCGGTCTGCACCCCGGCCATGCCCGCGCCGACGACGACCACGCGCCGCCCCGGTGACGTGCCCTCTTGCGCTGTCTGCTCGCTCACCCGATCACCATAGACAATTGATGATCCGTCAGTCAGGGGGCGTGCTCGGTGACCTGCTCCACAACGCTCGTCCCGGAGCCGGGCTGGGACTCCCACTCCCAGGTCTCGTCGAGCCGCACGCGCCCGTCCGGCAGTTCCGTGACGGTGGACATGCAGTGCCCCGAGGAGGTCGAGCCGTCGGTCTTCAGCTGGACGTAGCGGAAGTCGAGCCGGTCGCCCTCGCGGGTGCCGACCAGATGACCGCGCACGACGTCGCCGCCGGCGTACTCGGCCCAGATCCCGCCGTCCTTCTCGTGGTACGCGAACCGGGTGCGGGTGCCCACCTGACCTGGGGCTTGGTCCGCCACGGGGGCGAGGATCAGTCCGTCGAGCGACCGGGCCATGAAGCAGGGCTCCCTTACGGGTGAGGAGGGGGGCGGGCTAGGGTGGCCACCGTACAAGCACTCGCGGGAGCCCGGACGCACCGGGCTGAGAGGGAGGCTGGCGGCCTCCGACCGTACGAACCTGATCCGGGTCATGCCGGCGAAGGGAGGGGCTGGACGCCCATGTCGTCACGTACGTCCGACGTCCTCGTCATCGGGGGCGGAATCATCGGCCTGGTCACGGCCTGGCGCGCGGCGCAGCGCGGGTTCGCCACGGCCGTGGTGGACCCCGAGCCCGGGGGCGGGGCCGCGCAGGTCGCGGCCGGGATGCTGGCCGCGGTCACCGAACTGCACTACGGCGAGGAGACCCTGCTCGCCCTGAACTTGCAGTCGGCCCGCCGCTACCCGGAGTTCGCGGCCGAGCTGACCGAACTGACCGGGCACGACCTCGGCTACCGCCGCTGCGGCACCCTCGCCGTCGCGCTCGACGCCGACGACCGCGCCCACCTGCGCGAACTGCACGCGCTGCAGCAGCGCTCGGGCCTGGAGTCGGAGTGGCTGTCCGGGCGGGACTGCCGGCGCCTTGAGCCGATGCTCGCGCCGGGGGTGCGCGGCGGGCTGCGGGTCGACGGCGACCACCAGATCGACCCGCGCCGGCTGGCGGCGGCCCTGGTGGCCGCGTGCGAGCGGTCCGGGGTGGTGTTCCACCGCGACTGGGCCGAGCGGCTGGACGTGGCGGGGGACCGTGCCGTCGGGGTCACCACGGCGGACGGCACCGCGCTGCGCGCCGAGCAGGTGGTGCTCGCGGCCGGGAGCCTGAGCGGGCGGCTCACGGGCGTGCCGGACGAGCTGCTGCCCCCGGTGCGGCCGGTCAAGGGGCAGGTGCTGCGGCTGACCGTGCCGCGCCGGTACGCGCCGTTCCTGAGCCGGACCGTGCGGGCCGTGGTGCGCGGCAGCCATGTCTACCTGGTGCCCCGGGAGAACGGCGAACTGGTCGTCGGCGCCACCAGCGAGGAGCTGGGCTGGGACACGACGGTCACCGCCGGGGGCGTGTACGAGCTGCTGCGCGACGCCCACGAGCTGGTGCCCGGCATCACCGAGCTGCCGCTCACCGAGACCCGGGCCGGGCTGCGCCCCGGCTCCCCCGACAACGCGCCGCTGCTCGGCCCGTCCGGCCTGGCCGGGCTGCTGCTGGCCACCGGGCACTACCGCAACGGGGTGCTGCTCACCCCGGTCACCGGAGACGTGCTGGCGCACGCGCTGGTCACCGGTGAACTCCCCGAGGAGGCACGCCCGTTCACCCCGCGGCGGTTCGGCGCCGCGCTCATGCACACGACGGACAAGCTGGAGCAGCCCGCATGAACCTCTCCGCCAACCTCTCCGTCACCGTCTCCGTCAACGGCGAACCCCGCCAGGTCGCGCCCGGCACCGCGCTGGACGCGCTGGTGCGGACCCTGACCGCGGCACCGCGCGGGGTGGCCGCCGCCGTCAACGAGACCGTCGTCCCGCGCGGGCAGTGGGCGACGACCGCCCTCGCCGACGGCGACCGGGTCGAAGTCCTCACCGCCGTGCAGGGGGGCTGAGCCATGGCCGACGATCCCCTGGTCCTCGGTGGGCTGACCTTCTCGTCCCGGCTGATCATGGGCACGGGCGGGGCGCCCAGCCTGGAGGTGCTGGAGCGGGCGCTGGTCGCCTCCGGCACGGAACTGACGACGGTCGCGATGCGCCGGGTGGACCCCTCCGTGCACGGTTCGGTGCTGTCGGTGCTGGAGCAGCTCGGCATCCGGGTGCTGCCGAACACGGCGGGCTGTTTCACCGCGGGTGAGGCCGTGCTGACCGCCCGGCTGGCCCGGGAGGCGCTCGGTACCGACCTGATCAAGCTGGAGGTCATCGCCGACGAGCGGACGCTGCTGCCGGACCCGGTGGAGCTGCTGGAGGCGGCGGAGACGCTGGTCGACGACGGCTTCACGGTGCTGCCGTACACGAACGACGACCCTGTGCTCGCGCGCAAGCTGGAGGACGTGGGGTGCGCCGCCGTGATGCCGCTCGGCTCCCCGATCGGGTCCGGGCTGGGCATCCGCAACCCCCACAACTTCCAGCTGATCGTGGAGCACGCGCGCGTGCCGGTGATCCTTGACGCGGGGGCCGGTACGGCGTCGGACGCGGCGCTCGCGATGGAGCTGGGGTGCGCTGGGGTGATGCTCGCCTCCGCGGTGACGCGGGCGCAGGAGCCGGAGCGGATGGCTGCCGCGATGCGGCTTGCCGTGGAGGGGGGCCGGTTGGCCCGGCTGGCCGGGCGGATCCCCCGTCGGTATCTCGCGGAGGCGTCGTCTCCCGCGGAGGGCTTGGCCGTGCTGGATCCTGAGCGTCCTGCGTTCTGATTCCCGTGGGGCCCCCGCCGTCGGCGGCCGCGGGTTTGTGCGAAGCGTCACAGGTCGGCTTCAGTCCCGGTGCTATCAGGGACGAACGGGCAGGGCTGTCGGTCGGTCCTCGTAGACTCCCCTCTCGTGGATACGACCCTTCAGGACCCCCTCGTCGGGCAGGTGCTCGACGGCCGCTACCGCGTCGACGCGCGCATCGCGGCCGGCGGGATGGCCACGGTCTACCGGGCCCTGGACACCCGCCTGGACCGCGTGCTCGCGCTGAAGGTGATGCACCCGACACTCGCGGCCGACGGGTCCTTCGTCGAGCGGTTCATCCGGGAGGCGAAGTCCGTCGCCCGGCTCGACCACCCCAACGTGGTGCAGGTCTTCGACCAGGGCACCGACGGGTCGTACGTCTACCTGGCGATGGAGTACATCGCCGGCTGCACCCTGCGGGACGTGCTGCGGGAGCGGGGCGCCCTGCAGCCGCGGGCCGCGCTGGACATCCTGGAGCCGGTGCTCGCCGCGCTCGGCGCCGCGCACCGGGCCGGGTTCGTGCACCGCGACATGAAGCCCGAGAACGTGCTGATAGGGGACGACGGCCGGGTGAAGGTCGCCGACTTCGGGCTGGTGCGCTCCGTGGACACGGTGACCAGCACCACGGGTGCCGTCCTCGGGACCGTGTCCTATCTCGCGCCCGAGCAGATCGAGCAGGGCACCACCGACCCGCGCGTCGACGTGTACGCGTGCGGGGTGGTCCTGTACGAGATGCTGACGGGCACGAAGCCGCACTCCGGGGACTCCCCGGCCCAGGTGCTCTACAAGCACCTCCACGAGGACGTGCCGCCGCCCTCGGCGCTCGTGCCGGGGCTGCCGTACGAGCTGGACGAGCTGGTGGCGTCGGCGACCGCGCGCCACCCGGACATCCGGCCGCACGACGCCGTGGCGCTCCTCTCCGAGGTGCGCGAGGCCCGTCGGCCGCTGACCGACGAGCAGCTGGACACACTGCCGCCGCAGGCGCTGACCGCGGCGCACGACAACGCCGAGGACCGCACGAGCGTGATCCCGCGCGCGCTGACCGTGCCCCGGCCGCTGCCCGTGAACGAGGACGTCCCGGCACAGGCCGCAGGCGACGGCACCGACCGCACCGCCCGCTTCCAGAGCCCGCCCGTGCCGCCCCGCCGGCGCCCGGCGCGGCCCCCGCGCGCCGTGCTGGCGATGCTCGCCGCCGTGCTCGTGGTGCTCGGCGTGGGCGTCGGGATCTGGTACATCAACTCCGGCCAGTTCACCAAGGTGCCGCCGCTGCTGGCGAAGACCGAGGCACAGGCGAAGGAGCGGCTGGACGCGGCCGGGCTCGACGTCGGGCAGGTCAAGCGCGCCTACAGCGACACCGTCGAGCGGGGCACGGTGATCGGCAGCGACCCGGCGCCCGGCGCGCGGATCCGGGACCACGACTCGGTGACGCTGACCGTGTCGCTGGGCCCGGAGACGGTGAACGTGCCGAACGTGCGGGGGCAGACGCTCGCGAAGGCGCGGGCGCGGCTGAAGGCGGACGGCCTGGAGCCGGGCATGGTCACCCGCGAGTTCAGCGAGGACGTCCCCAGGGGCTCGGTGATCGGGACGACGCCGGACGCGGGCACCAAGCGGCACGCGGGCTCGGCGATCGCCCTGGTCGTCAGCAAGGGCAGCCCGATCGACGTGCCGGACGTCACCGGCGACGACCTGGACAGCGCGAAGCAGGAGCTGACGGACGCCGGGCTGAAGGTGAAGGTCGCCACCGCGCGGGTCAACTCCGAGTACGACAAGGGCAAGGTCGCCGCGCAGAGCCCGGGCGACGGGAGCGAGGCCGCCGAGGGCGACACGGTGACGCTGACGCTGTCCAAGGGCCCGGAGATGGTCGAGGTCCCGGACGTGGTCGGCGACAGCGTGGACGACGCCCACGAGGCACTGGAGGGCGCGGGCTTCAAGGTGGACGAGGACCGCGGGCTGCTCGGGCTGTTCGGCGACACCGTGAAGGAGCAGTCGGTGGACGGCGGCGACACGGCACCCAAGGGGTCGACGATCACGATCACCATCCGGTGACCGGAGTCACCGGGGACCGCGGTTCGGGCACCGGGCGGGCATGACACCCTGAACGGGTGAGTCCGCTTTACTCCTCCCTCCCCCGCAACCCCGTCGGCGGCCATGTGCCCGTGGCCGGCGGCCTGCACTCCGTCGGGCTGTCGTACGCCCACGATCTGAAGGCCGAGACCGTGCAGGTCTTCGTCGCCAACCCGCGCGGCTGGGCCACGCCCGCCGGGAACCCGCGGCAGGACGAGGCCTTCCGCGCGGCGTGCGCCGAGCAGTCGATCCCGGCGTACGTGCACGCCCCGTACCTGATCAACTTCGGCTCGCACACCGAGGCGACCGTGGAGAAGTCGGTGGAGTCGCTCAGGCACTCGCTGCGGCGCGGGCGGGAGATCGGCGCGCTGGGTGTGGTCGTGCACACCGGGAGCGCGACCGGCGGGCGGGCCCGGGAGGTGGCGCTGAAGCAGGTGCGCGCGCACATGCTGCCGCTGCTGGACGAGCTGATCCACGACGACGACCCGTTCCTGCTCCTGGAGTCCACCGCCGGACAGGGCGCCTCGCTGTGCTCGCGGACCTGGGACTTCGGGCCGTACTTCGAGGCGCTGGACGCCCACCCGAAGCTGGGCGTGTGCCTGGACACCTGCCACATCTTCGCGGCGGGGCACGACCTGACCGGGCCGAGCGGCATGCACCAGACCCTCGACCTGCTGGTCGACACCGTCGGCGAGGGCCGGCTGAAGCTGATCCACGCCAACGACTCCAAGGATGTGGTGGGCGCCCACAAGGACCGGCACGCGAACATCGGCGCCGGCCATATCGGCGAGGACCCGTTCCGGGCGCTCATGACCCACCCCGCGACCGAGGGCGTCCCGCTGATCATCGAGACGCCGGGCGGCAAGGAGGGGCACGCGGCGGATGTGGAGCGGCTGAAAAAACTGCGCGACGGATAACCACTTGGGGAATACCCCTGGGGGGTATACGGTTCTTGCTGGGCGCAGGAGCCGTTACCTGACATGGGGGCAGTCATGCAGCACGAAGCACACGCAGAGCACACAGAGCACGCTCACCACCACGAAGCACACGCTCACCACCACGGCGCGCACGCGCACCACCACGCGTCCGCCGCCACCTGGCCCATGGCCGCCCAGGCCACCCTGCACTGCCTCACCGGCTGCGCCATCGGCGAGGTGCTCGGCATGGTCATCGGCACGGCGTTCGGGTGGGGGAACCTGCCGACGATGATCACGGCGATCGTGCTGGCCTTCTTCTTCGGCTACTCGCTCACCCTGCGCGGGGTACTCAAGGCGGGCGTCGACTTCCGTAGCGCCTTCCGGGTGGCACTGGCCGCGGACACCCTGTCCATCGCCGTGATGGAGCTGATCGACAACGGCGTGATCCTGGTCTGGCCGTCCGCGATGGACGCCATGCTGGGCGACGCGCTGTTCTGGATCTCGCTCGCGGCCTCGCTCGTGCTCGCCTTCGTCGTGACCACCCCGGTCAACAAGTGGATGATCGGTCGGGGCAAGGGCCACGCGGCGGTGCACCAGTACCACCACTGAGCAGGCCGGGAATCAGAGCTCGGGGCCGTCCCCGGGCTCTTCCTGGTAGGAGTAGCGCTGCTCCTTCCAGGGGTCACCGATGTTGTGGTAGCCGCGCTCCTCCCAGAAGCCGCGGCGGTCGGTGGTCATGTACTCCACACCCCGGACCCATTTGGGGCCCTTCCAGGCGTACAGGTGGGGGACGATCAGGCGGACCGGGAAGCCGTGCTCGGCGGTGAGCAGTTCGCCGTCCTTGTGGGTGGCGAAGATCGTACGGTCGGAGGCGAAGTCCGACAGGCGCAGATTCGAGCTGAAGCCGTACTCCGCCCAGACCATCACATGGGTGACATCCGGCGCCGGCGGGGCCAGGTCCAGGATCGCGCGGGCCGGGATTCCGCCCCACTCCGCGCCGATCATGCTGAACTTCGTCACGCAGTGCAGATCGGCCACCACGGTGGTGTACGGCAGGGCCGTGAACTCCTCGTGGCTCCAGGTCCGCTTGTCACCGTCCGCGGTGGCACCGAAGACCCGGAACTCCCAGCGCTCGGGCCGGAACTTCGGGACGGGACCGTAGTGCGTGACCGGCCAGCCACGCTGGAGCCGCTGACCCGGCGGAAGCTCGGACCCTGCCGCTGCCCCAGACTCTCGCTCCACCGGATGACCCATGTATCCATCCTGACAGACCTTGGGCGGTACCCTTGACCACCCTCCGACGAATCGGACAACTAGGGTAAGCCAGCACTTACTTACTAAGTATGCACTTACTGGACGATCTTCACGGGCGGTGCGATCATGCGGCGCTATCGACTGATGCCAGTTGCCCGGAAGGAGTCCATCGCATGCAAGGCGACCCCGAGGTCATCGAACTGCTCAACGAACAGCTGACCGCCGAGCTGACCGCGATCAACCAGTACTTCCTGCACTCCAAGCTCCAGGACCACAAGGGGTGGGTGAAGCTCGCCGAGTACACGCGGGCCGAGTCGTTCGACGAGATGCGGCACGCGGAGCTGCTCACCGACCGCATCCTGCTGCTGGACGGCCTGCCGAACTACCAGCGGCTGTTCCACGTCCAGGTCGGGCAGACGGTGACCGAGATGTTCCAGGCCGACCGGCAGATCGAGGTCGAGGCCATCGACCGGCTGCGCCGGGGCATCCAGCTGATGCGGGAGAAGAACGACATCACATCGGCGAACATCTTCGAGGCCATCCTGGCCGACGAGGAGCACCACATCGACTACCTGGACACCCAGCTGGAACTCGTGGACAAGCTGGGCGAGGCGCTCTACCTCTCGACCGTGATCGAGCAGAGCCAGCCCGACGCGTCGGGACCGGGCGCGCACTGAGCGGCTTCGGGCCCAGAGCGGCTAGGCCGCGTCGTCCAGCCGTTCGAGAGCCGGGGCGTGCCGGTTGATCAGCTCCCGGCGGGGGCAGGCGCCCCGGCCGAGGAGGGCCTGGATCCGGCGCACGCACGACCCGCAGTCCGTGCCCGCCTTGGAGGCGGAGGCTATCTGGCGCGGGGTGCAGGCGCCGTTCTCCGCGTGCTGCTTGACCTGGGCCTCGGTGATGCCGAAGCAGCTGCAGACATACACGCGGATTCACCTCCCGACGGGATCGTTGATTCTCCTGCCATCCCGCTTTCCGGTGAGGCAAACCTAACCTTACCCATCCCACGGCACGCGCAAAAGTGGGTGGGGCGCGGATCGGATGTGATCCGCGCCCCAGGGTGGCTCAGCGGTTCCCGGTCACTGGTCCCGGTACATCTCGGCCACGAGGAACGCCAGGTCCAGCGACTGGCTGCGGTTCAGCCGCGGGTCGCAGGCCGTCTCGTAGCGCTGGTGCAGGTCGTCGACGAAGATCTCGTCGCCGCCGCCCACGCACTCCGTGACGTCGTCGCCGGTCAGCTCCACGTGGATGCCGCCCGGGTGGGTGCCGAGCGCCTTGTGGACCTCGAAGAAGCCCTTGACCTCGTCCAGCACGTCGTCGAAGCGGCGGGTCTTGTGCCCGGAGGCCGCCTCGAAGGTGTTGCCGTGCATCGGGTCGGTCACCCAGGCCACCGTCGCACCGGACGCCGTGACCTTCTCGACCAGCTCGGGGAGCTTGTCGCGGATCTTGTCGGCGCCCATGCGGACGATGAAGGTCAGCCGGCCGGGCTCCCGCTCGGGGTCGAGGCGGTCGATGTACTGCAGCGCCTCCTCGGCCGTGGTGGTCGGGCCGAGCTTGATGCCGATCGGGTTGCGGATCTTCGAGGCGAACTCGATGTGCGCGCCGTCCAGCTGCCGGGTGCGCTCACCGATCCACACCATGTGCCCGGAGACGTCGTACAGCTTGCCGGTGCGGGAGTCGACCCGGGTCAGGGCGGACTCGTAGTCCAGCAGCAGCGCCTCGTGGGAGGAGAAGAACTCGACGGTCTTGAACTCCTCCGGGTCCGTGCCACAGGCCCGCATGAAGTTCAGCGCGTTGTCGATCTCCCGCGCCAGCTGCTCGTAGCGCTGGCCCGACGGGGAGGTCTTCACGAAGTCCTGGTTCCAGGCGTGCACCTGGCGCAGGTCGGCGTAGCCGCCGGTGGTGAAGGCGCGCACCAGGTTCAGCGTGGACGCCGACGCGTGGTACATGCGCTTGAGCCGCTCCGGGTCCGGGATGCGGCTGGCCTCGGTGAAGTCGAAGCCGTTGACGGAGTCGCCCCGGTACACCGGGAGCGTCACGCCGTCGCGGGTCTCGGTCGGCTTGGAGCGGGGCTTGGAGTACTGCCCGGCGATACGGCCGACCTTCACCACGGGCACGGAGGCCGCGTAGGTCAGGACGGCACCCATCTGGAGCAGCGTCTTCAGCTTGTTGCGGATGTGGTCGGCGGACACCGCGTCGAATGCCTCGGCGCAGTCGCCGCCCTGGAGAAGGAACGCCTCTCCCTTGGCGACGGCCGCCATCCGGGCGCGCAGCTGGTCGCACTCGCCCGCGAAGACGAGCGGCGGATACGACTCGAGGTCCGCGATCACTGCGCGCAGAGCCTCGGTGTCGGGGTACTCGGGCTGCTGCGCCGCGGGCAGGTTTCGCCAGGTGTTGCCAGCGCCAGGGCTGGTCTTAGCGTTCACGGTCACCTCGTAAACATTACGGGGTCGTGCCACGGGATTTTCCTCCGGCTCGAAGGGTGAGACGGAGTGATTACCCCGTGGACACCGGTGGGGTGGGGTAGGGTTTGTTCCATGTTCGCGCATTCGATCCAGAACTGGTGGTGGACCGCTTCTCCGGCGGCCCGCTGATCGCGCGTACGACAAGGACTTCGCGAAGGCCGCCCGAGGGGCGGCCTTCGGCGTATCCCGGGGTCGTTCCTCCTCACCACGGAAGAGGAACCATGGATCTGGCACAGCTGCTGCACGACCCCCGCCCCTTCGCCCTGCTCCGCCGCCGCACCCCGGGCCGCGACGAGCAGCTGGTGGAGGTGCTGCTCGGCCCGGTGACCAGCCGTGACCGGCTCGCCGACCTGCCCGGCGAGGGACTCGCCCTCGTCCCGTTCCGGCAGATCCGCGAGCGCGGCTTCGACGTCCGCGACGACGGCACCCCGCTGCTGGTGCTGACCCCCGAGGAGTCGTACGAGATCCCGCTCGCCGAGGCACTGGCGCAGCTCCCGGGGCACGCGGTGCGGGTCGAGGGCGGGGGCTTCGACATCGGGGACGAGGAGTACGGCGAGATCGTCGGGCGGGTGCTGCGCGAGGAGATCGGCCGGGGCGAGGGCGCGAACTTCGTGATCCGGCGCACGTACGAGGGCGAGATCCCCGGCTTCGGCCGCGCGGACGCCCTCGCGCTGTTCCGGCGGCTGCTGGCGGGCGAGCGCGGCGCGTACTGGACGTTCGTGGTGCACACCGGGGACCGGACGCTGGTGGGCGCCAGTCCCGAGGTGCACGTGCGGATGTCCGGCGGGACGGTCGTCATGAACCCGATCAGCGGCACGTACCGCTATCCCGCAGCGGGGCCCACGCCGGAGCACCTTCTGGAGTTCCTCGCCGACAGCAAGGAGATCGAGGAGCTGTCCATGGTCGTCGACGAGGAACTGAAGATGATGTGCACCGTCGGCGACATGGGCGGGGTCGTCGTCGGCCCGCGGCTCAAGGAGATGGCGCACCTCGCGCACACCGAGTACGAGCTGCGCGGGAAGTCCTCCCTGGACGTGCGGGAGGTGCTGAAGGAGACCATGTTCGCGGCGACCGTCACCGGGTCGCCGGTGCAGAACGCGTGCCGGGTGATCGAGCGCCACGAGGCCGGCGGTCGCGGCTACTACGCGGGGGCGCTGGCGCTCATCGGCCGGGACTCCGGGGGCGCCCAGACCCTCGACTCCCCCATTCTGATCCGCACCGCCGACATCGCCGCCGACGGCCGGCTGCGCGTCCCGGTCGGGGCGACGCTGGTGCGCGGCTCGGACCCGGCGGGCGAGGTCGCCGAGACCCATGCGAAGGCGGCGGGCGTGCTGGCCGCCCTCGGGGTACGGCCGGCCCGGCCGCGGGCGGAGCGGGAGGGGCCCCGGCTGGCCGACGACCCTCGGGTGCGGGCCGCGCTGGACGGGCGCCGCTCGTCGCTGGCGCCGTTCTGGCTGCGGATGCAGGAGCGGTCGGCGTCCCTGGCGGGCCACGCCCTGGTGGTGGACGGCGAGGACACGTTCACGGCGATGCTGGCGCACGTGCTGCGCTCGGCCGGCCTGGAGGTGACCGTCCGGCGCTACGACGAGCCGGGGCTGCGCGAGGCGGTGCTCGCGCACGAGGGGCCGGTGGTGCTCGGCCCCGGCCCGGGCGACCCGGCGGACCTCACCGACCCGAAGATGCGGATCCTGCGGGACCTGGCCGCCACCGTCGTCCGGGAGCACCGGTACGGCGTGCTCGGCGTCTGCCTCGGGCACGAGCTGATCGCGGCGGAGCTGGGCCTGGAGATCGTACGGAAGGAAGTGCCGTACCAGGGGGCGCAGACGGAGATCGAGCTGTTCGGGCGGAGCGAGACCGTCGGCTTCTACAACAGCTTCGTGGCGCGCTGCGACGACGAGGAGGCGGATGAACTGGCCGCGCACGGGATCGAGGTGAGCCGGGCCGCGAACGGCGAGGTGCACGCCGTCCGCGGAACGGGCTTCGCGGGCGTCCAGTTCCACCCGGAGTCGGTCCTGACGCTGAACGGGGCCGCGGTCGTGCGGGAGCTGATCGGTCAGCTGCGCCGCACGACCGTGTAGCCGTCCGGGGCCGCCGTCAGCCGAAGAAGACGCCGACCTCCGCGTAGAGCTTCGGGTCCACCGTCTTCAGCCTGGCCGTGGCCTCGGAGATCGGGACGCGGACGATGTCGGTGCCGCGCAGGGCGACCATCTTGCCGAAGTCGCCCTCGCGGACGCAGTCGATGGCGTGCAGACCGAAGCGGGTGGCGAGCCAGCGGTCGAAGGCGCTGGGGGTGCCGCCGCGCTGGATGTGCCCGAGGACCGTGGTGCGGGCCTCCTTGCCGGTGCGCCTCTCGATCTCCTTGGCCAACCACTCGCCGACGCCGGACAGCCGGACGTGCCCGAAGGAGTCGAGCGAGCCGTCCTTGAGGACCATCTCGCCGTCCTTCGGCATGGCGCCCTCGGCGACGACGACGATCGGGGCGTACGACGCCTTGAAGCGGGAGGTGATCCAGGCGCACACCTGGTCCAGGTCGAAACGCTGCTCGGGGATGAGGATGACGTTGGCGCCGCCGGCCAGGCCGGAGTGCAGGGCGATCCAGCCGGCGTGCCGGCCCATCACCTCGCAGACGAGGACCCGCATATGGGACTCGGCGGTGGTGTGCAGCCGGTCGATGGCCTCGGTGGCGATGTTGACGGCGGTGTCGAAGCCGAAGGTGTAGTCGGTGGCGGAGAGGTCGTTGTCGATGGTCTTCGGTACGCCGACGCAGGGCACGCCGTACTCGTCGGCGAGGCGCGCGGCGACGCCGAGGGTGTCCTCGCCGCCGATCGCGACGAGGGCCTCGACCTCCAGTTTGGCGAGGTTCTCCTTGATGCGGCGGATACCGCCGTCCACCTTGAGGGGGTTGGTCCGCGACGAACCGAGGACGGTGCCGCCGCGGGGCAGGATGCCGCGCACCGCGGGGATGTCGAGGCGGACGGTGTCGCCTTCGAGGGGGCCTCGCCAGCCGTCCCGGAAGCCGACGAAGTCATAGCCGTACTCCTGCACGCCCTTGCGCACGATGCCCCGGATGACGGCGTTGAGCCCGGGGCAGTCGCCGCCTCCGGTGAGTACTCCGACCCGCATGGAAATGTCCCTTCGCCACAACTGCCTGACGCTCAGTCACGCTAATGGTGATTCGCGTCACATCGGGAGAGGCGGGAAGGGTGATTCCGGTGCGTTGCGCCGGAAACCGGCTACTCCTCGTCGAGTCCGCGCTCGATGGCGTACCGGACCAGTTCGACCCTGTTGTGCAACTGGAGCTTGCCGAGGGTGTTCTGGACGTGGTTCTGCACCGTGCGGTGGGAGATGACGAGGCGTTCGGCGATCTGCTTGTAGCTCAGCCCCTTCGCCACCAGCCGCAGCACCTCCGTCTCCCGGTCCGTCAGCCGGGGCGCGCCCGGCTCCTCGGCGTCCGGGGCGGGCGCGGGCTCGGCGGCCAGCCGCCGGTACTCGCCGAGGACCAGTCCGGCCAGGCCCGGGGTGAACACCGGGTCGCCGACGGCCGTTCGGCGCACCGCGTCCAGCAACTCCTCGGTGGAGGCCGACTTCAGCAGGTAGCCGGTCGCGCCGGACTTGACGGCCTCCAGCACGTCCGCGTGCTCGCCGCTCGCCGAGAGGACGAGGACGCGCAACGCCGGGTTGTGGCCCACCAGTTCCTTGCACACCTGGACGCCGGGCTTGGCGGGCAGGTTGAGGTCCAGCACGAGGACGTCGGGGCCGGCGGCCTTGGCGCGGCGGACCGCCTGCTCGCCGTCGCCGGCGGTGGCGACCACCTGGAAGCCGGACTCGGCCAGGTCACGGGCGACCGCGTCACGCCACATCGGGTGGTCGTCCACCACCATGACCTTGATCGGGCCCTGCTGCTGAGTCATCGCTGTTCCGCCTTCTTCCCCCGCGCCCGCGCGGCGCCCTTCGGTACCTTCAGTTCGACTTCCGTGCCCTGCCCGGGGACGGAGACGACCTCGGCGCTGCCGCCGAGGTCGCGCAGCCGGCCCCGGATCGACAGGGCCACCCCGAGCCGGCCCTCGCCCTCGGCCTGGGCGAGCCGGCCGTCGGGGATGCCGGGGCCGTCGTCCCGGACGGTGACGACGATCTCGTCCGGCTCGTCCTCCACGAGGATCCAGGCCTGCGCCCCCTCCCCGGCGTGCCTGCGCACGTTGTCCAGGGCGGCGCCGACGGCGGCGGCCACCTCGCGGGCCGCGGCCGGCGGCAGCAGCACCGGGGCGCCGGGCTCGGCGAGGCTGACCCGGGCGCGGGCGTAGGGGGCGAGCAGGGAGCGCAGGTCGACCGGACCTTCGTCGTCCGGTTCGTCCACCGCGCGGACGACGGCACCGGCCGCCAGGTCCTCCGAGACCCGGGACACCGGCACCAGCCCGCCCGACACCAGCGTGCGCAGGGCCACTTCCTGCTCCCCGGCCAGCCGGCCCAGCTCGGCCGCCTCGCCGCCGAGGGCCGCGCCCCGGCGCTTCACCATCGCCAGCACCTGGAGCACGCCGTCGTGGATGTCCCGGGCCAGCCGCTCCCGCTCCCGGGTCGCGGCCTCGATCTCCAGCGCGCGGGCGAGGGTGCGCTCGGAGGCGCGGGCCACCTCCACGACGTAGCCGATGGCGATGGAGGCCACCCAGACGAGGATCACGTTGTGCACGGTGTCCCGGGCGGGGTGGCCGCGCTCGACCAGGTTCACGGCGGCGACGGCGGTGGAGGCGATCGCCGCCCAGCGCCAGCCGCCCTTGATGGCGAAGGCCAGCACCGCGCCGGCGGTCCATATCGACGGCAGTGTGGGGCCGCCGTCCGCGATCCGCTGGTGGCTGTCGGCGACCGGGGTGAGCAGGATGCCGACGAGGGCGACGGCCAGGTCGACGGCCAGGAAGCGCTTGGTGCAGGCGGCCTCGCCGGACACCTTGGGCAGGGTGGCGAGGGTCCACACGGCCAGGACGGCGTAATAGGCGACGGCGACCCAGGGCCGGGCGAACCGGTCGTACGCGGTGGCGCACAGGCCGATCGCGTACAGCATGGTCAGGACGCGGTAACCGGCGAGCGCGCGCCACAGCGGCAGCTCGACCGACATCCGCATGACGCCCCACTTCTTGGCTCGTCCGCCTCCGGGCGCCCCAGCCGGTGGCGAGAGGCCGACCGTGCTCACCCCTTCGGGCCTCCGCGCGCTCGGCCTCTCGCCACCGGCGCGCCCTACGGCTCCCTCGCGCTCGCGCTTGGGCATCTCCCCCGGTCCCCCCGGCTCCCCCTTGTGCCCCTGTTCTAGGACTCGTCCTGCTTCTTCCCGGCCTTCTCCGTCTTGCCGGCCTTCTCCGCTTCCTTCGCCGCCTTGGCCGCCTCCGCGATCTGCCGCTTGGCGGCGGTGGCGTACATGTCGACGTACTCCTGGCCGGAGAGCTTCATGATCTCGTACATGACCTCGTCGGTCAGGGCGCGCAGCACGAACCGGTCGTGCTCCATGCCCTGGTAGCGACTGAAGTCCATGGGCTTGCCGATGCGGATGCCGGGCCGCATCAGCTTCGGCACGACCTTGCCGGGCGGCTGGATCTTCTCCGTGTCGATCATGGCGACCGGGATGACCGGCGCGCCGGTGGCGAGCGCCACGCGCGCGAGGCCGCCGGGCTTGCCCCGGTACAGCCGCCCGTCGGGCGAGCGGGTGCCCTCCGGGTAGATGCCGAACAGCTCGCCGCGCTCCAGCACCTCTATGCCGCTCTTGATCGCCGCCTCGCCCGCGCCGCGCGCCCCGGAGCGGTCCACCGGCAGCTGGCCGACGCCCTTGAAGAAGGCCGCGGTGAGCCGGCCCTTCACTCCGGGGGTGGTGAAGTACTCGGCCTTGGCGATGAAGGTGACCTTGCGGTCCAGCACGATCGGCAGGAAGAACGAGTCCGAGAAGGACAGATGATTGCTGGCCAGGATCGCCGGGCCCGTGGCCGGAACGTTCTCCAGGCCCTCCACCCAAGGCCTGAAGGCAACCTTCAGCGGCGCTCCGATGGCGACCTTCATCGTGCCGTACAACACCCGTGTGCCTCCTGTTTCCGTCGAGGAGACCTTAACCCGGAGTACCGTCAATGGACCCGACGACCCTGGTCGGTGTCAGTGCGGTCGCGTACGGTGAACCACATGCCAGTTCTCCCCGGAGCCGAGCCGTACCGCCACGAGGGCGGGGAGGTGGGGGTTCTCCTCTGCCACGGCTTCACCGGCTCGCCCCAGTCGCTGCGCCCCTGGGCGGAGCACCACGCGGCCCACGGCCTGTCCGTGTCCCTGCCGCTGCTGCCCGGCCACGGCACGCGCTGGGAGGACATGCAGCTCACGGGCTGGCAGGACTGGTACGCGCAGGTGGACCGCGAGCTGCGCGTCCTGGCCGAGCGCTGCTCCCGGGTGTTCGTCGCGGGCCTGTCGATGGGCGGGGCGCTGGCCCTCCGGCTGGCCGCCCGGCACGGCGAGCGGGTCGCGGGCGTGGTGGTCGTCAACCCGGCGAACAAGGTGCACGGCCTGTCGGCGTACGCCCTGCCGGCCGCCCGGCACCTGGTGCGGACGACGAAGGGCATCGCCAGCGACATAGCGAAGGAGGGCGCGGCGGAGCTGGGGTACGACCGGGTGCCGCTGCACGCGGCGCACTCGCTGCGGGCGGGTCTGCGCCGGCTGGACGGCGAGCTGCCCCAGGTCACGCAGCCGCTGCTGGTGCTGCGCAGCGCCCAGGACCATGTCGTCCCGGCGGCCGACCCGGCGCGGGTGCTCAGCCGGGTGTCGTCCACGGACGTCACGGAGGTCGTGCTGGAACACAGCTACCACGTGGCGACGTTGGACGTGGATGCGGACCGGATCTTCGAGGAGAGCCTCGCCTTCATCGGCCGGCTCGCACCCAGTGTCGGCAAGGAAGGGACGGCCGCAGTTGGCTGAGCACGACTCCGACCGTGAGGACCGCGAGGGCCGTGAGAACCCCGGGGACCGCGAGCCGGACAAGCAGGAGGTGCCGTTCGACGAGGACGCCGCCTGGCGGGCCATCGTCGCCGGATACGGCGAGGAGCCGCCGGATCCGCCGGGCGCCCGGCCCTTCAAGTCGGTGGAGGATCTCGCGCTCCTGGAGCCGAACCCGGCGAAGGACTCGGTGAAGGACTCGGTGAAGGACCCGGCGAAGGACCCGGAGGGCGAGCCGCAGCGCGACGCGGACGAGTCCCCCGACCGGCAGGCCGCCCGGCCGCTGGGCGGCTCGGTCGCGTTCGCGCCCGGCGTCGGCCCGCGCGACTTCACGGTGGCCGAGCCCTCCGACGACGACTTCGACGAGGGGGACGAGGGTCATTTCGTCCCGCCGGAGCCGCCGCCGCTGCCGACCGCGGACACGACCGCGAAGTTCGCCTGGCTCGGCGTGGTCGGCGGCCCCGTCCTGCTCCTGCTGGCGGTGGTGCTCGGCTGGGACATGACCTGGTGGCTGGCGACGCTCGGCATCGGCGGCTTCCTCGGCGGCTTCGCGACGCTGGTGACGCGGATGCGGACGGACGACGACGAGGACGACGACCCGGGCCGCGGGGCCGTGGTCTGACGGTGCGGGGAAGATCCGGGCCGCCGCCTGAACTTTGTACAGGAGGCGGCTCGGTGACCTATCGTGAGCCCATGCCGCGCGACACGCTCACCCAGGAGACGATCGTCCGGACCGCCGTGCAGCTGCTGGACGAGGAGGGCCTCGAAGGCCTGAACATGCGCAGCCTCGGCAAGCGGCTCCACGTGGCCGCCACGGCCGTCTACTGGCACGTCAAGAACAAGGACGACCTGGTGCTGATGGTCGCCGACCACGTGTGGCGGGAGATCGACCTGCCGCCGCTGGACCCGGACGACTGGCGCGGCACGGCCACGGCGATGGCCGACGCCCTGTACGCGATGCTCGTCCGCCACCCCTGGCTGGTCCAGGCCATCAGCTCCCACTTCGTCTACGGCACCGCCAAGTCCCGCTATGACGACCACCTCCTCGGCGTCTTCGAGATCGCCGGCTTCACCGCGGAGGAGTCCGACCGGGCCGCCGGCGCTCTGGTCACCTTCGTACTGGGCAACGCACTGGGCGCGTCCGCCACGGCCTCGTTGACGCGCAAGGTGCAGCGGGCCGGGGGCGACAGTGAGGATCAGTTCCGGGCGGTGCTGGCGAAAGCCGCCGAGACGGCTGCCGTCTTCCCCCGGCTGCGGGCCCGTCTCGACACGCCGGCGGCGACGGAGTACGCCGGCGCGCCCGAGGGCACCTTCGCAAGCGGTCTGCGGGCCTTGCTCGACGGGCTGGGCCCGGACACCGTCTGACGGCCGGACAGGCGCTGCTCGCGGGAGGTGCCGCTGCGAGCGCCCGTCAGGGGCGCGGGGAACTGCGTGATCAGCCCCCGCGCACCCGCGGCCGGGTACGACGCGTCAGGCCCCCGCGAAGAGGCGCCCGGCCAGATCGACGCCCGTCACCGTGCCGTCGGCCGCACGGGAGAAGAAACCCCGCTGGCCCTTCAGACCGCCCTCCGTGATCACGTACTCGTCGCCGTCGCCGGGCAGGAAGCCGATCGCGGCGGCCGGGTAGTCCGGCGGCATCTCCGCCTCGGAGGCGGCGCGGATCTCCGGCTTGATGCCGACGGCGAGGGTGAGCCGGCCGTCCTCGTCCGCGATGTCGAGGTACATGGCGTCGATCTCGTACCGTCCGGCGATCTCGCGGGCCCGCGTCCCGTCGTACGGCAGCGGCTCCGGGTCCCGCTCGACCACGCCGAGGTACAGCTCCAGCGCGCGCTTGAGGACGGCCTGGTTGAACAGGTAGCCGTCGGGGCCCGCGTTGGCCAGCGAGACGAAGGCGAAGTCGTGCTCGGGGACCAGGAGCAGCTCGGCGAACTGCCCGTTGCCCGAGCCGCCGTGGCCGACCGTGCGGACCCCTTCGACGTCGCGCAGGAACCAGCAGATGCCGAAGGCGTCGCCGAGCGTGCTGCCGCGCAGCTCGGCCGTCGGCTGCTTCATCCGGTCGAGCGCCTCGGCGGACAGCAGGCCCTCGCCGTCGCCCAGCTGGAACCGGGCCCAGCGCAGCAGATCGCTCGCCGAGGAGACGATGCCGCCGCCGGGGTTGTTGCCGTGGGTGCCGGCCGGCCATGACTTCCAGGGGCGGGCGGGGGTGAGGGTGCCGTCCTCGGCGCGGTTGTGGCCGACGGCGAACCGCCGGACCACGACGTCGTCCAGGTCGAAGACGGTGTCGGAGAGGCCCAGCGGGTTCAGGAGCAGGTCGGACAGGGCCTTCTCGAACGGCAGCCCGGTGACGTTCTCGATCAGCAGGCCGAGCAGGTTGTAGCCGGCCTGGCTGTAGGAGGCGCGGGCGCCGGGCGGCGCGATCTGCGGCAGCCGGTCCAGCTGGGCGACCCAGGCGGCCAGCGAGCCGTCGGTCTCGTCGGCGTCGACCAGGTTCCAGTCCAGGCCCGCGGTGTGGTTGAGGAGGTTCAGCACGGTGATCCGGCCGGCGGCCTCCTCGTCGGCGAGCCGCAGGTCGGGGACGTAACGGCGGACCGGCGCGGCCAGGTCCACGCGACCCTGCTCGACCAGGCGCATGAGCGCGGTCGCGGTGAAGCTCTTGCTCACCGAGGCCAGGTGGAAGAGCGTCCGCTCGTCGACGGGCAGGGGGTGGTCGGTGCTGGTGACACCGTGCGCGATGTAGCTCTCCCGGCCGCCGCTGAGAACGCCGACGGCGGCGCCGGGTATCCCGTACTCCTTCGCGGTGGCGGCGACGAACGCGGACAGTTCCTCGTACGACATCGGTTTCCCCCTGCTGGTCGTCCGTTGACTTGAACTAAGTACAGGAAGGACAGTAGAGCGCCCGCCGCAGGGTGCGCAAGAGATTTCCTGTACTTAGTTCAAGTCGCTTCGGCGGGGACGCGCAGGGCGGCCAGCACCGGGAGGTGATCGGTGGCCGCGATCAGGTCGGCCGGGGTGATGCCCGGCTGGTCCAGCGGGACACCGCAGCCGAGCACCTCGATGCCCTTGCTGGCGAAGATCGCGTCGATGCGCTGGTGGGGGTCGGCGGGGGTGGACGTGAACTCGCCGCCCCAGGGTGCGGTCGTACGGCAGTCCTGGAGGTTCTCGGCGAGGCGGCGGAAGGTGCGGCCGTCGGGGCGTTCGTTGAGGTCGCCGCCCGCGACGGCGTGCTCCACGCCCAGGCCGGCGAGGCGACCGAGGAGCATGCCGCCCTGGTCGTAGCGCTCGTCCTTCTGCAGTGACAGATGACAGCTGATCACGCCCAGGCGGGCCGAGCCGAACCGGACGACGGCTGTGGCGAAGCCGCGCCGGTGGAGGCCGGGGGTGAGCGGGAGGAGTACGTCTTCCGTCCGTTCGACGGTGGCGCGCAGGCTGCACAGAACGGCCGGTCCCGCCGCCGTCGCTCCGCCGGTGAGGACGACCTGTCCCGAGGCCGCCGCCAGCCGCGCCAGCTTCTTGCGCCAGCGGAAGAATCGGGGGGCTTCCTGGACGAGGACCAGGTCGGGGGCGCAGGCGGTGATCACCCTGGCCAGGGCGTGGGTGTCGTCGCGCATCGAGCGGATGTTGTAGCTGAGGACCCGGATGACGGCGGAACCATCCGGTTCCGTACGGGAGTTGGGAAGCAGCATGACGATCAACATACGACGATGCCCGCCGTCCCGGGACCGGACGCGGCGGGCACTGTCGTACCGCCTCACTACATGATCGGGTCGGGCTCCCGGGCCAGGTCGGCCGCGCCCACCATGCCCGCCTTGTTGCCCAGCTGGGCCGCGATCACGTCGGCGACCGGGCGCCAGTTGCCGCCCACCAGCCAGCGCTTGTAGGACTTGCGGATCGGGTCCAGGACCAGTTCGCCCTCGTCGGAGAGGCCGCCGCCGACGATGAACGCGGAGGGGTCGAAGAGGGAGGCCAGGTCGGCGAGGCCGGCGCCGGCCCAGCGGGCCAGCTCGCGGTAGGAGTCCACGGCGACCGGGTCGCCCTGGCGGGCGGCCATGGAGATGTGCTTGCCCTCGATGCCGTCGGGGGTGCCGTCGCCCAGCGAGAGCAGCAGCTCCGCGTTCTCCGGGGTGGCGTTGGCGCGCTGCTTGGCGTAGCGGACGAGGGCGCGGCCGG
Source organism: Streptomyces sp. NPDC046727 (assembly GCF_040645635.1). NCBI lineage: Bacteria > Bacillati > Actinomycetota > Actinomycetes > Kitasatosporales > Streptomycetaceae > Streptomyces > Streptomyces sp. NPDC046727. Next base: position 30,774 of record NZ_JBEYYR010000033.1, on the reverse strand, counting down.
AGGCGTACTGCTCCCAGCAGCCCTGCGAGCCGCAGCCGCACAGCAGGCCGTCCGGGACCATCCGGATGTGGCCGAACTCGGCGGCCACGCCGAAGTGGCCGCGGCGCAGCTTGTTGCCGATGATGATGCCGCCGCCGAGGCCGGTGCCGAGCGTGATGCAGATGACGTTGCGGTGGCCCTTGCCGGCGCCGAACCTGTACTCGCCCCAGGCGGCGGCGTTGGCGTCGTTCTCGACCACGACCGGGAGGCCGGTGCGTGCCTCGACCTTTTCCTTGAGCGGCTCGTTGCGCCAGTCGATGTTCGGCGCGAAGTACACGGTGGAGCGCTGCCGGTTGACGTAACCGGCCGCGCCGATACCCACGCCGACGATCTCGTGCCCGGCGCGCGCACCCTCCACCGCCGAGGCGATGGCGTCCACGATGGCCTCGGGCGTGGTGGGGGTCGGCACCTTGAAGGTCGAGAGGATGTTGCCTTCCTCGTCGACCACGCCGGCCGCGATCTTCGTGCCGCCGATGTCGACGCCGATGGTGAGTCCCATGAATCCCTCAGTTTCGGTCGAGCCCCGCTACGGCCAACCGTACCCGAGGCCCTGCCGGGAGAGGGCTTCAGTCCAGGTCGATGCGCTCCCCCGGGCCGGTGCCCTCGCCCCGGTCGCGCCGGTCCGGCCCGCCCTCGGCCGGGTCGGCCGTGCGGGCGGTCCAGCGGCGCTCCTGGGCCTGGACGGCGGAGCGGTAGGCGGCGAGCAGCTCGCTGCCGGCCGCGGCCAGATGGTCGAAGACGTCCGGGTTGCGGTCTATGACGGGCTCCACGGCGGCCTTCGCCTGCTGGACGACCTGTCGCACCACCTGCTGGGCGGCGGGTCCGGCGAGGCCGCCTAGGAGCGGGGACTGGAGGCCGGACAGCTTGTCGGCCACCGTGTCCACGAGTTTCTTCAGTTCCTCGGCGGCCGAGCCCGGCGGGGAGCCGTGCTCGGCGCGGCGGCGGGCCTGCTCTGCGGCGAGATCCTCGGCGCAGGCCGTGGCCCAGGCGTCGGCGTCGGTCGCCCGCGCCTGCTCCTCCTCGAAGGGGTCGGGTGCGGGGCGCTCTTCGCTCATGGCGGCTCCTGACTACGGTTCGCCTTTACGACGTTACCCGAACGCGCGTACCCGGTTCACCGTCGAGCGGCGGGCCACAGATCCGGGTCCGGGGCGAACCGGATGCGCAGCTCACCGTCCCGGAGTCCGGCGCCGGCGACGGTGCAGCGGCGCAGGGCGGAGGGCAGCGGCACGATCCGGCGGAAGGGACCCGCCGTGATCAGGAGTTCGTCGCCGCGCCGGATCAGGTCCAGCTCGTCCCGTATCGCGCCGGGCAGTGGCAGGTGCCAGACCAGCACGCCGTCCTCGGCGATCCGGTTGGTCACGGGCCACTCGACCGGGGTGGGCGCCGGGTTGACGGCGGGCACGGCGAGGGCGGTGAGGTCGTCGGGGCCGTGCGGGTCGCGGCCGAGGTGCGGGACGGGGTGGACGTCGTACGGCTCCGCCCAGTCGGCGAGCGCCTTGCGCTGCTGGGCGAGGAGCGAGCCGAGCCAGCTGCCGGCGTCCGTCTCGGGCAGGGTGCGGTTGGCGATCAGGGCTTCGGTGCCCAGGCCGCGCAGGGCGAGGCCGAGGCCGGCGGCGCGGACGGCGTCGGCGCCCGCCGGGCCGGGTTCGGCGACCAGGCGTACGACGGTGTCCGGGTCGGTGAGGACGGCCTCCACCGCGGCCAGTTCGACGTCCCAGCGGGCCGCCGTCTCGTACAGCCACTCGGCGGGCATGGGGACGCCGGCCAGCCGGCCGAGGACCGGGCGCAGGGCGCGGGCGGCCTGCCGCTCGGGCGGCAGGAGGCGGCGCAGATAGCGGCGCAGCTCCTCGGGCAGGGCGAGCAGGGCGAGGGCCGCAGGGAGGGGCGGGAGGTCGACGACGAGGAGGTCGTAGCGCTCGGAGAGGGCCGCGTCGCGCAGCGCGCGCAGGAAGGACAGCTCCTCGGCGCCGGGCAGCGGGGTGACCTCCTCGGCGTCCAGGCGGGCCGCGCCGAGGAGGTCGAGGACGTTCGCGGCGCGGGTCTGGAACGCGGTGAGGTCCTGACGGAACCGTTCCGTCGCGTCGGGCCGCCAGGCGGTGAGGTGCTCGGCGACGCCGGTGGGGGTCGGTCCTGTCGCGGTGCCCAGTGCCCTGCCCAGGGTGTCGGTGCGGTCCGCGCTCAGCAGCAGCGTGCGGGTGCCGTCGGCCGCGGCGCGCAGTGCGGTCGCGGCGGCGATCGTGGTACGACCGCTGCCGCCGGGGCCCGTGATCAGGATGGTGCGCATGAGGGTGAACGCTACCGTCGTGCGCGGGAGGTGAACCGGGGTGACTACTTCTCCCCCGACTCCACCCTCTTCTTCAGACCCGCCAGCGCCCGGTCGATGATGACCTTCTCCGCCTTGCGCTTGATCATGCCCAGCATGGGGATCTTGACGTCGACGGTGAGCTGGTAGGTGACCTCGGTGGCGCCGGCGCCGGCCGGCTTCAGGAGGTAGGAGCCGTCCAGGGAGCGGAGCATCTGGGACTTGACCAGGGTCCAGGAGACCTCGTGGTCGCCGGTCCAGGTGTAGGCGAGGGTCTGGTCGTCCTTGATGGCGCCGGCGTCCATGACGAGGCGGACCTGCTCGGCGCGGCCCCGCTCGTCGGCGGCGAGGACCTCCGCCTCCTTCACCTCGCCGGTCCAGTCCGGGTAGCGCGCGAAGTCGGCGATCACCGCCATGACGTCGGCCTGGGCCGCCTCGATCGTGATGCTCGAACTGGTGTGTTCCGCCATCGCCGTGGCTCCTCCAGATGCGGGCCGTGTTGAGAGGTTCTGCGTGCGCCGGGCTGCGCACGTGTGTGCAGCGTGAAGGCTACCGCGCCGCCGACCTGCCGCCTTCACCGCGCCCGCCGGGCCTCACCATTCGAGCGCCCAGGGCGTGCCGGTGCCGGCGAAGTGCCCCACGTTCACACACTCCGTGGCGCCGATCCGCATCCGGCGCGCCAGCGGCTGGTGCACATGCCCGAACAGGGCGTACCGCGGCCGGGTGCGGCGGATGGCGTCCAGCAGGGCGCGGCTGCCCCTCTCGAAGCGGCGGGCCACGGTGTCGTAGACCAGCTCGGGCACCTCCGGCGGGATGTGGGTGCACAGCACGTCGACCTCGCCGACGGCCTCGATCTTCGCCGCGTACTCCTCGTCGCTGATCTCGTACGGCGTGCGCATCGGGGTGCGCAGTCCGCCGCCGACGAAGCCGAAGACGCGCCCGCCGATCTCCACCCGCTGGCCGTCGAGGACCGTGGTGCCGGGTCCTGCGTACTCCGCCCACAACTGCGGCATGTCGACATTTCCGTAGGTGGCGTACGTCGGTGCGGGGAACGCGGCGAACAGCTCGGCGTACTGCTTGCGGACGGCCTTCTCGATGGCCGTGGCCCGGTCGGTGCCGATCCCGGCCCACAGCCGGGCGCCGAACTCGCGGGCCTCGGCGAACCGGCGGGCGGTGCGCAGCTCGACGATCCGGTCGGCGTTCTCCTCGCCGAACAGGTCGGGGAAGATGCCGCGCGAGTGGTCGGCGTAGTCAAGGAAGAGGACGAGGTCGCCCAGGCAGATGAGGGCGTCGGCTCCTTCTCCGGCCCGGGCCAGGTCACGGGCGTTGCCGTGCACGTCACTGACCACGTGGACGCGGGTCCGCCGGTTGCCGGAGGGTGTGGATGCCATGGCGATCAAGCGTAGGCGTGTGCGGTCCAGGTGAACAGTGCCGGTCCGGCCTGCGGTTACTGGCCGGTCGGTTCGGCCGTGGACTACTGTGCGCGAAGGAAAGCCCACGTGTGTGACGCAGCGAACATCTCGCCGGGACCCCCTGTCCTAGACGCCATACCGGCGGGTAACGTCCGGGCAGTCCAGTCGTGCTCTGGATTTCAACATGTGAATCTTCATGGTGATCCGGAGTACTTGCCCGAGCCTTGGACCGCACCGTCGCATCGCACAACGTCGTGGCGCCGGCGCCCTATGAGGAGCAGCAGTCTTGCGCGAGTTCAGCCTTCCGGCTTTGTACGAGGTCCCTGCCGACGGCAATCTGACCGACATCGTCCGCAGAAACGCCGCGCAGCATCCCGACGTCGCCGTCATCGCCCGCAAGGCGGGCGGTGCCTGGCAGGACGTGACCGCCCGGGAGTTCCTGGCCGAGGTCCGCGCCGCCGCCAAGGGCCTCATCGCCTCCGGCGTGCAGCCGGGCGACCGCGTGGGCCTGATGTCGCGCACCCGGTACGAGTGGACGCTTCTCGACTTCGCGATCTGGAGCGCGGGCGCGGTCACCGTGCCGGTGTACGAGACCAGCTCGCCGGAGCAGGTGCAGTGGATCCTGTCCGACTCGGGCGCGACCGCCTGTGTCGTGGAGCTGGACACCCACGTGGCGGCCGTCGAGTCGGTGCGCGACTCGCTGCCCGCGCTGAAGCACGTCTGGCAGATCGAGGCCGGGGGCGTGGCGGAGCTGGACCGGCTCGGGCAGGACGTGTCGGACGCGACGGTGGAGGAGCGCAGCTCGCTCGCCAAGGCCGACGACCCGGCGACCATCGTGTACACGAGCGGCACGACCGGGCGCCCGAAGGGCTGTGTGCTGACCCACCGCAGCTTCTTCGCCGAGTGCGGCAACATCGTGGAGCGGCTGCGTCCGCTGTTCCGCACCGGCGAGTGCTCGGTGCTGCTCTTCCTGCCGCTCGCGCATGTCTTCGGGCGGCTCGTGCAGATCGCGCCGATGATGGCGCCGATCAAGCTGGGCTGTGTCCCGGACATCAAGAACCTCACGGACGAACTGGCCGCGTTCCGGCCGACCCTGATCCTCGGTGTGCCGCGGGTCTTCGAGAAGGTCTACAACACGGCGCGCGCCAAGGCGCAGGCGGACGGCAAGGGCGGGATCTTCGACAAGGCGACGGACATCGCCATCGCCTACAGCAAGGCGCTGGACAGCCCGTCGGGCCCGTCGTTCGGTCTGAAGGTCAAGCACAAGGTCTTCGACAAGCTGGTCTACAGCAAGCTGCGCGCGGTCCTGGGCGGCCGGGGCGAGTACGCCATCTCCGGCGGTGCCCCGCTGGGCGAGCGGCTCGGGCACTTCTTCCGCGGCATCGGCTTCACGGTGCTGGAGGGCTACGGCCTGACGGAGTCCTGTGCGGCGACCGCGTTCAACCCCTGGGACCGGCAGAAGATCGGCACGGTCGGGCAGCCGCTGCCCGGCTCGGTGGTGCGGATCGCGGACGACGGCGAGGTGCTGCTGCACGGGGAGCACCTGTTCAAGGAGTACTGGAACAACCCGGGCGCGACGGCGGAGGCGCTGGCCGACGGCTGGTTCCACACCGGTGACATCGGCACCCTCGACGAGGACGGCTACCTGCGGATCACCGGCCGGAAGAAGGAGATCATCGTCACGGCGGGCGGCAAGAACGTGGCCCCGGCCGTGATCGAGGACCGGATCCGGGCGCACGCGCTGGTCGCGGAGTGCATGGTGGTGGGCGACGGGCGGCCGTTCGTGGGCGCGCTGGTCACCGTCGACGAGGAGTTCCTGGGCCGCTGGTGCGCCGAGCACGGCAAACCGGCGGGCGCCACCGCGGCGTCGCTGCGCGAGGACCCGGATCTGCTCGCGGCGATCCAGGCGGCCGTGGACGACGGCAACGCCGCGGTGTCGAAGGCGGAATCGGTGCGGAAGTTCCGCATTCTGTCCTCCCAGTTCACGGAGGAGTCGGGCCATCTCACCCCGTCGCTGAAGCTGAAGCGGAGCGTGGTGGCGAAAGACTACGCGGACGAGATCGAGGCGATCTACGCCAAGTGACCCCGGCGGTGCCTCATGGCGCGGTGTCCTCGACGAGGACCCGCGCCATGGTGCGTTCGGCGAGGGCCGTGATGGTGACGAAGGGGTTCACGCCGATCGACCCGGGGACCAGCGAGCCGTCGGTGACGTACAGCCGTGAACACCCCTTGACCCGCCCGTAGTTGTCGGTCGCCCGGCCCAGTACGCAGCCGCCGAGCGGGTGGTAGGTGAAGTCGTCGGCGAAGATCTTGCTGCCGGAGCCGAACAGGTCGTACCGGTAGATCGTGGCGTTGGCCCGGTTGATCCGGTCGAACAGCTTCTTGGCCATGCTCACGGAGACCGCGCTCTGGGCGGCGGTCCAGCCGAGTCCCACCGCGCCGGACGAACTGTCGTACGAGAACGACGCCCGTTCGGGGTTCTTGGTGATCGCGAGATACAGGCTGATCCAGTGCTCGAAGCCCATGGGCAGCGGGGCGATCTCCGCGAAGACCGGGTTGTCGGGGTTGGCCCAGTCGTCGATGCCCATGACGGGCATGGTGGCCTGGTCGGCGCCGACGGTGTCCCACACGTGGTTGGCGCGGCCGAGCATGGTGTTGCCGTTGGTGCCCCAGCCCGCGCCCACGTCGGAGTCCAGGCCGGGCAGGGTGCCGGTGTCCCGGGCGCGCACGAGGAGTTCGGTGGTGCCGAGGCTGCCGCCGCCGAGGAACAGCCGGGTGCAGCCGTACTGCCTGGTCTCGACGACCGCGCCGGTGGCGTCGATCCGGTCGGCGGTCAGCACGTACGATCCGTCGCCCGCCCGGCTGATCGACGTGACCTTCTCCAGGGTGTGGATCGTGACGTTGCCGGTGCCGAGGGCGGCGGCCAGGTAGGTCTGGTCGAGGCTGCGCTTGCCGTGGTTGTTGCCGTAGATGACCTCGCCGGCGAGCGCGGACTTCGTGGCCGTGCCGGCGGCCTCGCGCTGCATGTGGCCGAAGTCGTAGACGTTCGGCACGAAGGTGGTCCTCAGGCCGGCGTTGGCGGCGGCCTTCCGGGAGGTCCGGGTGAACCGGTACCACTCGGTGGACTCGAACCAGGCCGGGTCGACGGAGTTGACGCCGAGCATGGCGCGGGCGCGCGGGAAGTACGTGCCGTACATCTCGTCGGCGTCCACGGCCGGGAACTGCTCGGTGAAGTAGGACCTCGGCGGGGTGACCGCCATGCCGCCGTTGACCAGGGAGCCGCCGCCGACGCCCCGGCCGACGTAGACGGACATGTGGTCGTAGTGCACGCGGTCCAGGACGCCCGGGTAGGGGGAGATGGCCCTGTTGACCACGTCCAGCCAGAGGAAGGTGGCGAGCGGGGCCTCGGTGCGGCTGCGGAACCACATGGAGCGCTGGTCGGGGGCGCTGGTGGAGCAGAACACCTTGCCGTCGGCGCCGGCGGTGTTCCACAGCCGGCCCATCTCCAGGACGAGCGTGCGGATGCCGGCCTGGCCGAGGCGGAGGGCGGCGACCGCTCCGCCGTAGCCGGAACCGACCACGATCGCCGGGGAGTTGTCGGTGGGGTTGGGTTCGGCGGCCCGGGCGGACTGGAGGCCGATGCGGGTGAAGCCGAGGGAGGCCGCCGCCTGGAGCGCGGCCATACCGAGGATGTGACGTCGAGTCAGCGTCAGCTGACGCTGCATCAGGTTTGCTGCCATGCGCGCAGCATGTGCGGATTTTCCGGTTCCGCCTAGGGTCCCGGCGAGGTTTCAGAGCAAGGCTTTGAGCTTCTCTGCCAGCAGGTCCCAGCGCCACTTCTCCTCCACCCACCGGCGGCCCCGCTCGCCCATCCGGCGGCGCAGCTCGGGGTCGCCGAGGAGCGCGACGATCCGCTCGGCGGTCTGCTCCGCCGAGCCGCCCCGGACCACCCAGCCGGTCTCCCCCTCCAGGACCGCGTCCGGTGCGCCGCCGGAGTCCCCCGCGACGACCGGCAGGCCGGTGGCGGAGGCCTCCAGGTAGACGATGCCGAGGCCCTCCACGTCCAGGCCGCCGCGACGGGTGCGGCAGGGCATGGCGAAGACGTCCCCGGCGCCGTAGTGCGCGGGCAGCTCGGACCAGGGCACGGCGCCGGTGAAGCGCACGGAGGCCTCGACCCCCCGCTCGCGGGCCAGACGGCGCAGGTCCTGCTCGTAGGGGCCGCCGCCGACGATCAGCAGCACGGTGTCCGGCTCGGCCGCCAGGATGCGGGGCATGGCCTCGATCAGGGTGTCCTGGCCCTTGCGCGGCACCAGACGGGAGACGCAGACCACCACCGGCCGGTCGGTCAGGCCGAGCCGCGCCCGGACCTCGTCGCCGCCGGAGCCGGGGTGGAAGGTCTTCTCGTCGACCCCGGGCGGCAGCTGCACCATGCGGCCGGCCGCCTCGGGGGTCAGCGCCGTGGCGATCCGGGAGCGGGTGTACTCACCGAGGTAGGTGATCGTGTCCGTGGACCGGCCGATCCGGCGCAGCAGCTGCCGGGCGGCGGGCAGCTGGGCCCAGCCGGCCTCGTGCCCGTGGGTGGTGGCCACCAGCCGCCGGGCGCCGGCCCGGCGCAGCGCGGGCGCCATCAGGCCGAGCGGGGCCGCCGCGCCGAACCACACCGAGGTGCAGCCGTGCTCGCGGAGCAGCCCGACCGCCCGCCGGGTCGCCCCCGGGGTGGGCAGCAGCATCGTCGTGCGGTCGCGGACGACGGTGAAGGGCTGCTCGGCGTCGAAGGCGGCGGTGGCCTCGGCGCCTTCCCGGCCGCGCTTCCAGGTGGAGGCGTAGACGACCACCCGGTCGGGGTCCAGGCGGAGGGCCATGTTGTGCAGGAAGGCCTGGATGCCGCCCGGCCGGGGCGGGAAGTCGTTGGTGACGATCAGGGTCTTGTGCATCGCCGCCGACCCTACCGAATGGGCCGCGCCGGGCCGGGGGCGGCCGAGCCTGTGGCCGGGGCACAGGGTCGCAGGACATCATGGTCGCTCGAAGCGGATTCGAACGGCACGGGAATCGAACGGCAGGGGATCACGTGGAGACGAAGGGCGCCGGGCGGTCCCTGGCATGGCTGCTCGCGACCTGGGGCGTCACCCGCGTGATGCTGCTGCTGTTCGTGTTCCGGGTGTACGCCTTCCCGGGCCCGGACGTCACCTCGGACGTGTCGGTGATCTACCGCGGCTGGTACGAGGTGCTCCAGCAAGGAACGTTTCCGCTGGACGACGTGACCTGGCAGTACCCGCCCGCCGCCGCCCTGCCAATCCTCTCCCCCGCCGCCTTGCCGTTCCTGTCGTACGCGCACGCCTTCTTCGTGCTGGCCTGCCTCGCCGACCTCGTCGTGCTGGCCCTGCTGCGGTACGCCGGCGGGCGCTCCGGCCGGTCCCCGCGCGGGGCCTGGGTGTGGGTGGCGGGCGTGCCGCTGCTCGGGCCGACGGTGTACGCCCGCTACGACGTGATGGTGACCGCGGTGGCCGTGGCGGCGCTGCTCGCCGGGACCCGGCACCCCCGGGTGATGGGCGCGCTGACCGCGGTCGGGGCGCTGCTGAAGGTGTGGCCGGCGCTGCTGCTGGTCGGCGCCGTGCGGCGGCGGGCGTGGGCGTCGGCGGCGGTGACCGCGGCGGGCGTCGCGCTGCTGTTCGCGGTGACCATGCCGGGCGCGTTCGCGTTCCTGACCTTCCAGCGGGACCGGGGCACCGAGGTGGAGTCGCTGGGCGCCCTGGTCTTCCATGTGGCCCGGCACTTCGGCTGGCACGGCGAGGTGCTCCTGAACTACGGCTCGATCGAGTTCCTGGGCCCGCATGTGGACCAGGTCAGCACGGCCGCGCTGGCGCTGACCGGGGTCGCGTTCGGCTGGCTGCTGCTGTGGCGGCTGCGTGCGCGGGGCCTGAGCGACCCGCACACCCTCGCCGAGGCGGCCCTGACGGCCGTGCTGCTGTTCACGGTGACCAGCCGGGTGATCAGCCCGCAGTACCTGGTGTGGCTGATCGGTCTGGCCGCCGTCTGCCTCACGTACCGGGCGAGCCGTATGGTCGCGCCCGCGCTGCTGGTCGTGCTCGCGTCCTTCGTGACGGTCCTGGAGTTCCCGCTCGGCTTCTCGCACGTGGTGCTGAGCGACGGGTACGGCATCGCGCTGCTGGTGCTGCGCAACGGGCTGCTGGTCGCGGCCACGGTCACGGCGGCCCGCCGGCTGTGGCGCGCGACCGTCCCGCCGCCCCGGGCCGCCCCCTTCCCGCCTCAGGCCACCCGGGCCGAGGAGACCCCGGTCTCCTCCTGACGCCCGGACCGCCGCGGCAGCAGCACCGCCACGGCCGCGCACTGCACGGCCATCGCGAGCGCCAGCGCCAGGCAGACGCCGGGCAGGCCGAGGCCGGACAGGGCGTACGCCAGCGGCAGCTGGACGGCGGTGCCGAGGAGGGTGACCCGCAGCAGCGCGGGCGCTGACCCGCTGCCCTCGAAGACCCCGCCGAGCGCGATGAAGCAGGCCATCAGCAGCAGGTAGGGGCCGATGCAGCGCAGGAACAGCACGCCCTGGCGGGCGACCTCGGGACCGGCGCCGAAGGCGGCCGTGATCCAGGGTGCGGTGGCGGCGAACAGGACGGCGGCCAGCAGGCCCAGCGCGCCGGCGAGGAGCACCGCCTGCCGGCCGATGTCCCGGCGCGCGTCCTGGCCCGCGCCCCGGGTGTGCGCGGTGTGGATGGCCGCGGCCTGGCGTACCGCGTAGAAGGCCATGGTGGCGACGTACATGACCTTGTACGCGATGGCGTACGCGGCCACCGCCGTCACCCCGAGCCGCGCCACGATCGCCACCAGCACCAGTGCCCCAGCCTGCCGCACGGTGAAGTCGGCGGACATGGGCAGCCCGGTGGCGAGGGTGCGGCGCAGGGCGGCGGGGAGGGGTCCGGCGGCGAGCGGGGCCCGGGCGGCCGTCCGCAGCAGGGGGGTGCGGCGCAGGGCGCGCAGCCCCACCGCGAGGGCCGCGCCACGGCACAGCACGGTCGAGGCGGCGGCACCCCGGACGCCGTAGAGGTGGATCAGAACGGGGTCGCAGACCAGGATCAGCCCGTTGGCCAGCAGGGCGAGCCGCATCGGGGTACGGGTGTCGCCCGCGCCCTTGAGGATGCCGTCGACGAGCTGCTGCACGAAGAAGACGGCCATGCCGGGCAGGGAGATCGCGAAGTACGCGGCGGCCAGACGCGGGGCCGCGCCCTCGCCGCCGCCGAGCACCAGGGCGGCCAGCGGCTCGCGCAGCAGCCAGCCGCCCGCCGCGACCACGGGCGTGACCAGCGCGCACAGCGCCCAGCCCCCGCGCACGGCGGCCCGTACGGCGGCCGGGTCGCGGGCCCCGCGGGCGTGCGCCACGAGCACGGTCGTACCGGAGGCGAAGACGAGCGCCACGCCGAGCAGCACGTTCTCGGCGTTGGTCGCGACGGCCACGGCGGCCACGGCGGCGCCGCCGAGGCGGGAGACCCAGACGGTGTTGATGATCCCGGAGGCGACGGAGGCGAGGAGCGAGAGGTAGACGGGGCGGGCGAGCGAGACGAGCTGCCCGCGGTGGGCGTTCACGGGTTTCACGAGATCCCCCTCTTATCGAGCTATCTCGTTTCGAGGTAGCTCGATAAGAGCTAGCATGGATCCGTCGCCGACCGCAATGAGGAGTTCGCGTGCTGGAGTTGTCGATCCTGGGCTTCCTCGCCGAGGAACCGCTGCACGGCTACGAGCTGAAGGAGCGCATCAAAGCACTGAGCGGGCACGTCCGCCCGGTCAGCGACGGCGCGCTCTACCCGGCCATCAACCGGCTCGTCACCGCCGGCCTGCTCGACCAGCGCACCGAGGAGGGCGCGAGCGCCGCCCCGCGCCGAGTGCTGTCGCTGACCGGGAAGGGCAGGGCCGAGCTGCTGGAGCGGCTGCGCGCCCCCAAGCAGGCGGAGATCACCGACCACGTCCGCTTCAACACCGTCCTGGCCTTCCTGCGGCACCTGGACGACCCCGCCGAGCAGGCCGCCGTGCTCCGCCGCCGGCTGGACTTCCTCCAGACTCCGGCGAGCTTCTTCTACCGGGAGGGCGAGCCGGTGCCCGCGGAGGAGGCCGGGGACCTGTTCCGGGAGGGCATGCTGCGGGTCGCCCGGGCCACCGGGGCGGCCGAGCGGGAGTGGCTGCGCGAGGCCGTCGAGACGCTCAGCCGAGCTGCGTCGTGACGTAGGCGCGCCAGCGTGCCGTGAACTCCTCCGGGGTCGTCCCGAGCACCTTCTTCAGCGCCTCCTCCACCGCGCCCGCCCGCTTCCCGTGGGCGCCGACGGCCCGGTAGAAGGCGCCGAGCCGGGCCTCGCCCCACCGGTCGGCGATCATCCGGCAGGCCAGCCAGCCGCTCTCGTAGGCCCGCGCCAGTTTCGTGGGCTCGCTGGTGAAGCCGAAGTCCTCGTCGCCGGGGAGCGCGTCGGGCGGCTCGCCGTCCCGGACGGCACGGGCCAGTTCCGGGGCGGCCTCGGGCGGGGTGCGGCCGGTGCCGAGATAGCCGGTCCAGTCGGCGTAGCCCTCGGAGAGCCACAGCGGGGTGGCGGCGGTGGTGCTCGCCCGGGTCGCGACATGGGTCGTCTCGTGCGTGAGGACGACCTGCCTGCCGAGGTCACCGAGCACGGCGTACGCCTCCGGGTTGACCACCACCCGGTCCGCCGGCGCCTGGGCCGGGCCGCCCGCCTCCCCTGTCGTGACGGCCGCGATGCCCCGGTAACTGGCGGCCGGCGAACCGAGCAGGGCCGCCATGCCCGCGAGGGACCGCGGGACCAGGACGACGACCCGGCGGCTCCAGCCGGTGCCCCAGACCCCGGAGACGGCCGGGACCGCGCGGTCGGCGAGCCGGGCGTACGGCTTCAGCCGGGCGGCGGATCCGCCGGTGCCGAGCACCAGGCTGTGCGCGCCCCGGACGGCGGTCACCGTGCCCTGGTCCCACAGCTGCTGCCCGGCCTTCCCGGCGGGCCTGTCGGCGGTGACGTACCAGTGGCCGTCGGCGGTGCGGCCGAGGGTGAGGGTGCGGCGGGTGTCGACGGGGGCCCGGTCGTAGCCGGCGACGCGGTAGCGCAGGTCGGCGTCGGCGGTGGCGCCGGAGGCGGTGCGGTGCAGGGCGGTGACCCGGTAGCTCCAGGAGGCCAGCGGCAGGGCGCGCAGCCGGGTGTACTCCGTACGGGTGCCGGTCGCGCCGTACGCCCCCTCGTCGTGGCCGAGCAGGGCCGCCGAGCGCCGGTCGAGCACCTGCTGCACCTCCGCCCGGGCCGGGTCGGCCGTCGGGTGCCCGCCGCACCCGGCGAGGGGCAGCAGCAGACCGAGCCCCAGGGCTCCGATGCTCCACGCCCGTCCGCGACCAGCCACTTTCCGATCGTACGGCCGGCGGCGCGGTCAGGGCCGGGTGACCGAGGAGACCGGCATCATCCCGACCGGGTCGTACCGCACCGGAGCGCCGGGGTAGGGCGCGTGGATGACCTGGCCGTTGCCGGCGTACATCGCCACATGGCTGGCGTCGGAGCGGTAGACGACCAGGTCACCGGGGCGGGCCTGGGAGAGCGGGACCTGCCGGCCGGCGAACCGCTGCGCCTGCGAGGTGCGCGGCAGCTGGATGCCGGCGTGCGCGTACGCCCACTGCATCAGGCCCGAACAGTCGAAGCCCGAGGGGCCGTTGGCGCCCCACACATACGGGCGGCCGAGGGCGGAGCGGGCGGCGGCCAGGGCCGAGGCGGCACGGCCGTCGACCGCGGCGGCGCCGGTCAGGTCGGGCAGCTCGGGGCGGCTGCCGCGGGAGGCCCGGTCGTAGGCGGCGCGTTCGGCGGCGGGCAGGGCGTTGAGCAGCTGCCGGGCCCGGGCGAGCTTGCGCTCCACGGTCCGCTTGTGGGCGGCCACGGCCCTGCGGCTCTTCTCCAGCTCGGCGAGGGTCCCGGCCGCCTCGGTGCGCTCCTGGGCGAGGTCGCGCAGCGCGGACTGCAACTCCTTGAGCCGGCCGGCCTGCCGGGTGCCGATGCGGTCGAGCGTGGACGCCTTGTCCAGGTAGTCGTCGGGGTCGGCGGAGAAGAGCAGGGCGACCGTCGGGTCGATGCCGCCGGCCCGGTACTGGGCACCGGCCAGCGAACCGATCTGCTCCCGCAGGTCGTTGACGCGCTGCTGCTGGCGGGCGATGTGGTCCTGGGCGTCGTGGACCTCCCGGCGCAGCTCTCCGGCGCGCTCGTCGGCCTTGTCGTAGGCCTGGGTCGCCTTCTCCGCCTCCTCGTACAGGCGGTCCACCTCGGCGCGGGTGCCGGAGCCCGGCGCCGCGTGCGCCGCCGGTACGGCGCCGAGCGCGGTCGCGGCAGCCGACAGTACGAACACGGCAGCGGCGGCGCCCCGGTCGAATCCGGACGGAGCAAGGCGGCGATGGGACCCCACGGCAGTCCTTCTGCTGGCGGACACAAGACCGTTTCCCCGGCGCCTGGGGACGGGGAGGCCCCGGCGCCGGGGAAACGCGGCAGACAGTAGCCGTGCGGACGCGCCGGAGCCAAAGGCCTTGGGGTCAACTCAGAGTGACGCCCCGCCGCTGACGCAGGTCACCGGCGGGGCGTGGAGTCAGTTTCGCTCCCGGGGATTCGCCCGTTCGGGCGCCACCCGGGTCCGTGTGTCGCCGGGTGTCAGACCCGGACGCCGAACATGAAGGGGCCGCCGATGGTGGTCATGGACTCGTACCGGACGACGGTGCCGGTGCGCGGGGCGTGCAGGATCTGGCCGTTGCCCGCGTAGAGGCCGACGTGGTGCAGGTCGTTGAAGAAGAAGACCAGGTCGCCGACCTTCAGGTCGCTCTGGTTGTAGATCTTCGTACCGATCTGGGCCTGTGCCTCGGAGGTGCGCGGTATGGAGACGCCGGCCTGGGCGTAGGCCCAGGAGGTCAGGCCCGAGCAGTCGAAGGAGGACGGGCCGGTGGCGCCGTAGACGTAGGGCGAGCCGAGCCGGGTCTGGGCGGCGGAGAAGGCCGCCTGGGCGCGCCCGGAGGCGGGCGGGGCGTCGCCGAGGTCCACGCGCTCGGTGGAGGAGCGGTTGGCGCGCTGCTCCTTCTCGGCGAGCTGCGCCTTCTCCTTGGCGGTCAGGGTGTTCAGGAGCTTCTGCGCCTCGGCGAGCTTGCCCTGGACTTCCTTCTTCTTGTTGCCCAGTTCGGTGCGGGTGGCGGAGAGGTCCTTGAGCTTCTCGGTGGCCTCGGCCCGCTCCTGGGCGAGTTCGCGCTGTTTGTCCTGAATCTTCTTCAGGGCGTCGACCTGCTGGCTGCTCAACTGGTCGAGCGTGGACGCCTTGTCGAGGTAGTCGTCCGGGTTGGACGACAGGAACAGCTGGACCGAGGCGTCGATGCCGCCCGAGCGGTACTGGGCGGTGGCCAGCGAACCCAGGCCGTCGCGGAGCTTGTTGAGCTCCTCCTGGCCGCGGGCGACGTTGTCCTGGATGGTGGAGATTTCCTTCTGCAGCTTCTGCTGCTTCTCCTTGGCGCCGTTGTACTTCTCGGTCGCCTGCTCCGCCTGCTCGTAGAGCTTGTCGACCTTGGCCTTGACCTCGTCCTTGCTGAGCTTCTCGCTCGGCGCGGCGTTGGCGGCGTTGGCGCTGAGCGCGACGGCAGCTGCGGCAGCGGTGGTGAGCACGGTCACGCGCGTGCGGCTCGGCTGCTTGGGTCGACGGTGGGACGCCACGGAGGACGAACTCCTTCTTGTGAGTGATCACCCGTTCGGAGGTTCGAGCCCAGACCCTAGTGACCCAGTTGTGATCAGTTCAAATCCTCACAGCAAAAAACCTCGTCACGCAATGCATTCTTTGCACACAACACACATGCAGTGACGCCGGATTGACGCTGCGCTGCGTGACGATACGGCCAATTCGGGCATTGCCTATGCCCGTTGGACCTTCAGGACAGTCGCTTGAGAAGCACCGCAGAGGCCACCGGTCGGGCACCCGCCTTGGCGACCCCGTCGGCGACCTCCCGGTCGGTGGAGGCGACGATGACCGGACGCCCCGGCGGCTCCGCGCGCACCAGCTGGCGGATCAGCTCGTCGGCCGTGACGCCCGGCTTGGAGAACAGCACCCGCACCCCGCGCGGCGGCGCGAGCAGCACCGGCGCGGCCAGTTCGGCGCCGTCGAAGACACAGGTCACCTCGGCCCCGGTCTGCGCGGCGAGCGCGGAGAGCTGACCCAGCAGCCGCAGCCGCTGCTTCTCCAGCGGCATCTGCGGATAGCCGGTCTTGGTCACGTTGTAGCCGTCGACGACCAGATGCGCCTGCGGCAGCGCGAGCAACTGGTCGAGAATGGCCGGATCGTTCTCGGACAGGGCCCGGGTCGCGATGTCCTTCGGGGTCATTCGTCCTGGTTCGACGGCATCCACCGTCTCGGCCGGACGCACGGACACCGGAGGCAGGGCGAGTTCGCGGCGCAGCCCCTGGGTGGCGTCCAGCAGGGTGTCGAGCAGCAGCCGGACCCGCATGTCCTCCACGCTGCGGCCCTCGCGGGCGGCCCGGCGGGTGGCCTCCAGCGCGGCCTCGGCCTCACCGAGACGGGCCTTGAGCCGGCGGGACTCACTCTCCGCGGCCGACACCTGAGCCTGCGCATCGGCGCGCACGGCGTCGATCTCGCCGTGCGCCTTGCGCAGCGCGGCCTCGCCCCGCTTCACATCGCTGAGCGCGGCACGCAGCTTGCGGTGAAGCGATTCCGCTTCCTTCTTCGCCGACTCCAGCTCCGCGCGCAGCCGTTCGTTCTCGGCGCGGGTGTGCTCACGGGCCTGCGCCAGCTCGGCGCGCAGCCGCTCCAGCTCGGCCCGACTCTCCTCGTCGGCCCGCTCGGCGTCCGCGCGCTGGGCCTCCTCGCCGGCCGCGGTGACCAGCTTCACCCAGTCCGTCGGGCGCAGCACATAGGCCGCAGCCGCCACGTCGAGCGGGTCCGCGGCCGGGGGCGGGGAGCCGGAGTCGAGGGCGCCGGCGAGTTCCGGTTGCGCCTCTCTGAACTTCTCCCCGATCCGCTGCCGGAACAGCGGATCGGTCTCCAGCGCCGCCGCCATCGCGTTCCCGGCGAACTTCGCCCGGCGATTGGGGGCGAACCGGGCGTACTGCCTGAGCTGGGCGGGCAGTTCCGCCACGGTCAGCCCGCCGAAGCCGTCCGAGACGATCTGCACGACCCGCCGGCGCACGCCGTCGGGCAGCGGACGGTCAAGCACCTCAGCGGTGCCGTCGCCCGGCCCCCCGCCTGCGGTCTCCACCATCCGTCACACCCCAATGCCCACTATGTCCCTCCGGGAGCCGCTCCGCTCAGGAGCCGCCGCCCGGCCTGTCCACGAGTTCCACCTGGTCCACCGCGTTGCACCAGCGACAGCGCACCGATTCGATGGTCTCACTGACCACCTCGCGCTCCTCCACGGTCGGCTCGCCCGCCAGGTCGAGGTGGACGTACTCGACGACCTTCGACGAGCGGGTCACGTCGAACCGGGTGAGGTTGCCGCACAGGGTGCAGCGCCATCGCGTGGTGGCCGTCGGCAGGGGAACCGTCATCGTGACCGTCCACTTCCTTCTCGTGTGCGTCGTGCGCGTCCGCGCCGCTCCCCGACGCGTGTGGCTCGTAACCCTACGGCCTGGCGGGTACTCGCCGCCCGTCCGTCCACGGCGGCGAGGCGGTCTGTCAGCTTGCGTCCCGTTACGTCATGCTCTGTAGTCATGATCAGCACCTGGAGCACGGCCGCCGGCCGGACACTCAGAACGGTCCGGGGCATCTCGGCGCCCCTGACGTACGGCCTCATCGCGCTGTGCTGTCTGGTCTTCGCCCTCGGGCCGGCCTCCGGGCTGGTCCCCGGGTACGGCTCCGGGGACGCGCTGCTCGCCGCGCAGCGGGCGTACTTCCGGCACTGGGGCGTGGTCCCGGCCGAGCTGTTCGCCAGACCCGCCGGGGCGGCGCTCACCCCGGCCACCGCGCTGTTCGTGCACGGCAGCTGGGTGCATCTGCTCGGCAACATGCTCTTCCTCTTCGTCTTCGGGGCGATGACCGAGGAACGGATGGGCCGAGTGGAGTTCACCCTCTTCTACGTCGGCTGCGGCTACCTCGCCCTGCTGGGCTACGCCGCGGCCAACGCGGCCTCCGAGCAGTCGCTGGTCGGCGCCTCCGGGGCGGTATCGGCGGTCCTCGGAGCGTTCCTCTACCTGTTCCCCCGCGCGAGGGTGACCAGTCTTCTGCCGTTCCTGTTCTTCCTGCCGCTGCGCTTCCCGGCGTGGGTCGTGCTGCCGTTCTGGGCGGCTCTGCAGTGGCTGGCGGCGGGCCGGGCCTCCGACGGGCCCGGGGTGGCGTACCTGGCGCATCTGGTGGGGTTCGGTCTGGGGTTCGGCTACGCGTGGGTGAGATATGGCCGTACGGCTAGAGTGAAGTCCGCCCCAGCTCCGGTCACCGAGGGAGAGAAACAACCGTGATCACCGCGATCGTTCTGATCAAGACCAGCGTGGACCGGATCCCCGAGATCGCGGAGCAGATCGCCGCGCTGGACAGCGTCAGCGAGGTCTTCTCGGTCACCGGCACCTACGACCTGATCGCCATGGTCCGGGTCCGGCAGCACGAGGACCTGGCCGAGGTCATCCCGGGCCGGATCAGCAAGATCCCCGGCGTGGAGGGGACGGACACGCACGTCGCGTTCCGCACCTACTCCCAGCACGACCTGGAAGCGGCCTTCGCGATCGGCCTCGACAACTAGGACCCCAGCTCCACCGCGGCGATGCCGGTGCCCGAGGGGACGTAGAGGCGGCTGCCGCGCACGACCGGGGTGTGCTGGTCGTCGCCCGCGTCCCGGCCGAGGGTCGCGCTCCAGCGCTTCTTCCCGTTCAGGTCCAGCGCCCAGACCCGGCCGGCCGCACGGGCGTACACGGTGGTACCGGCGACCACCGCCCGGGGCTCGAGCGAGCCGCTCTCGACGTCGTACGTCCAGGCGTGGGAGCCGTCCGCCGCCCGGACGCCGTACACGGTGCGCTGTTCGGTGCCGACGGCCAGTGACCGGTTGCCCGCCGTCATGGCTCCGGCGTCGGCGTCCCTGCGCCACAGCCGCCGGCCGTCCGTGACACGGAAGCCCTGGCGTACGGCGGGGGCGTCCACGATGAGGGTGGTGCCCGCGAGGGCGACGGCCGTGGCGTCGGGGCCCGCGGACACCTGCCACTTCCGCGACCCGTCCCGCGCGTCCAGCGCCAGCAGGATGTCACCGAAGCTGCCCGTGCAGACCGTATCGCCCGCGACGAGGGGCGTACCGGTGGGGCCGGCCGGGGTCTTCGCGGTCCACACCTCACTGCCGTCGGAGGCGTAGCGGCGCAGCCCGCCCGCGTCGGTGCCGCCGATCGTGACGAGCAGGTCCGCGCCGAGCGGCACCGGGACGGCGTACCCCCGGTCGCCGAGGGTGCGGGTCCACTGCGGGCTGCCGGACAGGTTCACCGCGGTCAGCCGGCGCACGTCCTCGTCGTGGAAGCCCACCACGCAGTACACGCCGTCCCGGGTGGCCACGGGGGTGGAGACGTCGTCGCCGAGCCGGACCTTCCAGCGCTTGGAGCCGTCCCGGGAGATCGCGTGCAGGACACCGCCGGCGGTGCCCGCGTAGACGACGGAGCCGTCCGGGGAGAGCGCGCAGCAGGGGCCGTCCAGGCCGCCGATGCCGCCGAGGTCGTACTGCCAGCGCAGCACGGCGGGCGGGGTCTTCGCCGTGCCGGTGTCCGACTGCCGGGGCGAGCTGCTGCTGTCGCCCTCGGACTCGACCGTGAACGCCCGGTCCCACAGCAAGCCGCCGGCCCCCACGGCGACGGCTCCGCCGGCGAGGACCTTCAGCAGACGGCGACGGCCGGGGGCGACGGGGCCCAGGCGGCGGACGGGGGTGGTGGGGAGCGAGGGAGCTGTCGGGGCCGGGGGTGCGGAGGGTGCGGAGGGTTCCACGGGTGCGTTGGGTTCCACGGGTGCGGTGGGCTCGGGCGTGGGTGCCAGGTACTCCACCCCGCTGGGGCGGTCCTCGGGGGCCGGGCGGGACCCGGCCGCGGGGCCGTACCAGCCGGGGCGGACGGCGGCGCGCAGGGTGTCCGGAGTGAATCCGGCGCCCGCCACCACCTCCGCCGGCTCCGGGCGCTCCAGCGGGTCCTCGCGCAGACAGGCCGTCACCAGCGGCCGTACCCCCTCCGGCACGCCGGACAGGTCGAAGTCGCGGGTCAGGACGCGCAGCAGGACCACCGAGTCCTGGCCCTCGCCGAACGGCTCCCGGCCGGCCGACGCGTAGGCGAGGACCGCCCCGAGGGAGAAGACGTCGCTCGGCGGGCCGACCTGGCCGCCGTTGCGGATCTGCTCCGGCGAGACATAGCCGACCGAACCGACGACCGCGCCGGTGCGGGTCAGCGCGGTGGCCTCCAGGGCCCGGACGATCCCGAAGTCGATGACCCGGGGCCCGTCCGGGCCCAGCAGGATGTTCGACGGTTTCAGGTCACGGTGGACCAGGCCCTTGGCATGGATGGCGGCCAGCGCCTCACCGAGCGCGGCGGCGAGGATCCGGACCGCCGGCTCCGGCAGCGCGCCGTGGTCCAGGACCGCGTCCCGCAGATTCGGGCCGGCCACGAACTCCGTCGCCATCCACGGCCGTTCGGCCTCGGTGTCCGCGTCCACGACCCGGGCGGTGTACGTGCCCACGCCGCCGACGGTCTGCGCGGCGCGGACCTCGTGGCGGAACCGGGCACGGAAGGTGCGGTCCTCGGCGTGCTCGCTCCGGACCACCTTCACCGCGACTGCCAGTCCCGTGCGGGACCGGGCGAGGTAGACCTCGCCCATGCCGCCCGCGCCGAGTCTGTGCGTGGTGGTGTACGGGCCGATGTGGCGCGGGTCGACTGCGCGCAACGGCTGCACTCCGGGTCCCCCTGTCCGATGTGGTGTCAGAGGGAGGTTATATGCGCCGTCTCGTCTGCCGCGTCCGGAGGTACGGCGACTGCGGGTGCGTTGTGGCTGCTCGCGCAGTTCCCCGCGCCCCTTCGGGGCGCTCTCACACCGCCGGGACGCAGCGGCCCTCCTCCGTGCGGTACTGCCACTTCGCGCCCTGCGTCACCAGTTCCTTCACCGCGTCGACGAAGCGCTCGACGTGTTCGTCGGGGGTGCCCGCGCCGAAGCTGACGCGGATGGCGTTGAGGGACTTCTCGCCGGGGGCCGCCTCGGGGGCGCCGCACTCGCCCTGGGTCTGCGGGTCGGAGCCGAGCAGGGTGCGGACCAGGGGGTGGGCGCAGAAGAGGCCGTCGCGGACGCCGATGCCGTACTCGGCGGAGAGGGCGGCGGCGAAGTGGGAGCTGTTCCAGCCCTCGACGACGAAGGAGAGGACGCCGACGCGCGGGGCGTCGTCGCCGAAGAGGGAGAGGATCTTCACCTCCGGGACCTCGGCGAGTCCCTCGCGGACCTTGGCGATCAGGTGCTGTTCGCGGGCGACCAGGGTGTCCCAGCCGGCCTCGGTGAGGGCCTTGCAGGCGGAGGCGACGGCGTAGGCGCCGATGACGTTCGGGGAGCCGGCCTCGTGGCGGGCGGCGGTCTCGTGCCACTCGACGGCCACTCCCCCGTCCTCGCGCCGGGTCACCCTGCGGCTGGCGCCGCCTCCCGCGAGGTACGGCTCGGCCGCCCGCAGCCAGTCGGCGCGGCCCGCGAGGACACCCGAGCCGAAAGGGGCGTACAGCTTGTGGCCGGACAGGGCGACCCAGTCGACGTCCAGGTCACGGATGTCCACGGGGTGGTGCGGGGCCAGCTGGGCGGCGTCCAGGACGATCCGGGCGCCGTGGGCGTGCGCGGCGGCGGCCAGCTCCCGCACCGGCCACAGCTCGCCCGTGACGTTGGACGCGCCGGTGACGCAGACCAGGGCCGGGCCGTAGGGGTCACGGGCGGCCAGGGCGCGCTCCAGGGTCTCGACGGCCTGGGCCGGGGTGCGCGGGGCGTCGAGGTAGGTGACCCGCGCGTCCTGCCAGGGCAGCAGGGAGGCGTGGTGCTCGGTCTCGAAGACGAAGACCTGGCAGCCGGCCGGGATCACCCGGGCGAGGAGGTTGAGGGAGTCCGTCGTGGAGCGGGTGAAGATCACCTGATCGGTGGCCCGGCAGCCGAGGAACTCGGCGACCGTCTTGCGGGCGTTCTCGAACAGGTCCGTGGAGAGCTGGGAGAGGTAGCCGGCACCGCGGTGGACGCTGCCGTAGTACGGGGCGTACGCGGCGACGTCGTCCCAGACGCGCTGGAGGGCGGGGGCGCTGGCCGCGTAGTCGAGGGCGGCGTAGGCGACTTCGCCGCCGGTGACCAGCGGGACGGTGACATCTCGTCCCAGAACGGGCAGAGGGGTGCAAACGGACTGGTCGGAGGCAGCGGTGAAGACAGACATGGCGGAACTCCCGTGAGAGGAAGAAGAGGAAGAGAGAAAGGGTGTGCGGAGGCGGGGCTCTGCGGCCCTAACGCATTCGCTTGCTCACGGGAGACTCCTCGACGACCAGGATCCCTGGGTTCGTGAGGGATCCGCGCTTGCCGTACACCTTGCTGTGCACGGCCTGGTCTTCACCCGGGGCACCCCGCCACGGACGGAGGGTTGCCGGACAGTCGGCCGGGGCCTCATGACTGTCACTCATGACCTGGTACAGGAACGTACGCGAAATGATCGTCGTCCCGCAACCGGTGTCCGGATCGCGGGACGACTCCCGGTGGGGTCAGGCGTTGCTGACGGCCACCCAGCGGTCCAGCGTGCGCCTGGCCGCGCCCGAGTCGATCGACTCGGCCGCCTTCGCCATGCCCGCGCGGATCTGCTCGGCCAGCGGCGCGTCCGTCGGCCGGAGGGCCACCAGGGCGGCCGCGGAGTTCAGCAGGACGGCGTCCCGTACGGCCCCCGTCTCGCCGTCCAGCAGCCGGCGGGCGACCTCCGCGTTGTAGGAGGCGTCGGCGCCGCGCAGGGCGTCCACGGGGACCAGCTCGATGCCGACCTCCCGCGGGTCGAAGGTCTCCTCCGTGACCTTGCCGTCGCGGACCACCCACACCCGGGAGGTGGCGGTGACGGTCAGCTCGTCCAGGCCGTCGTCGCCCCGGAAGACCAGGGCGGAGTTGCCGCGCTCGGCGAGGACGCCGGCCACGATGGGCGCCATGCGCGGGTCGGCGACCCCGACCGCCTGGGCGCGCACCTTGGCCGGGTTGGTCAGCGGGCCGAGCACGTTGAAGGTGGTCCGGATGCCCAACTGGGCGCGGGCCGGGGCGACATGACGCAGCGACGGGTGGAACCGGACCGCGAAGCAGATGGTGATGCCGGCTTCCTCGGCGACCTCGGCGACCCGCCGCGGGGTCAGGTTCAGGTTGATCCCGAGCTTCTCCAGGACGTCGGAGGAGCCTGAGGAGGAGGAGGCGGCGCGGTTGCCGTGCTTGACGACCTTCGCGCCGGTGCCCGCGACGACGATCGAGGACATGGTGGAGATGTTCACCGTCTTGGCGCCGTCGCCGCCGGTGCCGACGATGTCGACGGCCGGGCCGGGCACCTCGATCACGTTCGCGTGCTCGTACATCGTCCGGACGAGTCCGGTGATCTCCTGGACCGTCTCGCCCTTGGCCCGCAGCGCCACCATGAACGCGGCGATCTGCGCGTCGGTCGCCTCGCCACGCATGATCAGGTCCATCGCCCAGGCGGTGTCGTCGGCGGACAGGTCCCGGCCGTCCAGCAGACCGTTCAGCAGGGCGGGCCAGGAGCGGCCCGCCGCGGTGTCGCCTCCAGCGGGGGTCACAGCGCTCATCAGCCGCTCCTTGAACAGATTCCTGCCATGTCGTACCCCACCCTATCCACCCCGAGGCACGGCGAAGGGCCCCGTCCGTAACCCGGACGGGGCCCTTCAGCGTGGCGTGGCGACGCGGGGATCAGTGGTGGCCGTGGCCGCTCGTGATCTCCTTGTACTCCTCGACGGTGGGCTTGGGGATCTGGTTGTCCTCGCCGTAGTAGGCGTTGCTGAGCTTGGCGCGCAGCTTCTGGGACACGGGCACCTTGCGCTCGACACCGTTCTCGTCGACCGTCGGGCCGATCTCGGCCGGCTCGTACTGGTGGTGCGCGGTGAGGGTGTGCAGCTGCTCCTGGCTGAGCGGCTCGTGCACCTCGATGAACTCACCGTGCGGCAGGCGCTTGATGATGCCGGTCTCGCGACCGTGCAGCACCTTGTCGCGGTCACGCCGCTGCAGACCCAGGCAGATCCGCTTGGTGACGATGAACGCGATGACCGGGCCGGCGAAGAACGCGATCCGGACGAACCAGGTGACGGAGTTGATCGACAGGTCGAAGTGGGTGGCGAAGAGGTCGTTGCCACCGCCCACCAGGCCGACCATGTAGACCGTCACCCAGGCGACACCGAACGCGGTACGGGTCGGGGCGTTGCGCGGGCGGTCCAGGATGTGGTGCTCGCTCTTGTCGCCGGTGACCCAGGACTCGATGAACGGGTAGACCGCGATCGCCGCCAGGACCAGACCGAAGAGCACCAGCGGGATGAACACGCCCAGGACGAGCGTGTGACCCCAGAAGTTGATCTCCCAGCCCGGCATGTAGCGGACCAGACCCTCGGCGAAGCCCATGTACCAGTCGGGCTGGGCGCCGGTGGACACCTGGTCCGGACGGTAGGGACCCATGGCCCAGATCGGGTTGATCTGCGCGACCGCGGCGATGGCCGCGATGACACCGAAGACCAGGAAGAAGAAGCCTCCGGCCTTGGCCATGTAGACCGGCAGCAGCGGCATGCCGACGACGTTCTTCTCGGTCTTCCCGGGGCCCGCGAACTGCGTGTGCTTGTGGTAGAAGACCAGGATCAGGTGCGCCACCATCAGGCCGAGCATGATGCCCGGCAGCAGCAGGATGTGGATCGAGTAGAACCGGGCGACGAAGTCGTGGCCGGGGAACTCGCCGCCGAAGAGGAACATCGAGATGTACGTGCCGACGATCGGCATGGACAGGATCGCGCCCTCGGTGAAGCGGACGCCGGTGCCGGAGAGCAGGTCGTCCGGCAGCGAGTAACCGGTGAAGCCGGTGAACATGCCGAGGACGAACAGCAGGAAGCCGAACAGCCAGTTGATCTCACGCGGCTTGCGGAACGCGCCGGTGAAGAACACGCGCATCATGTGCACGAACATGCCGGCGAGGAAGATCAGCGCGGCCCAGTGGTGGATCTGCCGGATGAGCAGACCACCGCGCACGTCGAAGGAGATGTGCAGGGTCGAGTTGAACGCCTCGGACATCAGCTGTCCCTGGAGCGGGACGTAGCTGCCGTGGTACTCCACCTCGTTCATCGACGGGTGGAAGAACAGCGTCAGATAGACACCCGTCAGGATGATGATGATGAAGCTGTACATGCACACTTCGCCCAACATGAACGACCAGTGGTCGGGGAAGATCTTGCGCATGTTGGCCTTGGCCAGGGAGTAGATCCCGAGCCGGCCGTCGGCCCAGTCGGCGATGCGCTCGCCGGCCGGGGCCTTCCCGCGAGAGCGGGAGCTGTCGTTCTGTGAAGTACTCATCCGCGCTCCCAGAATGCAGGACCGACGGGCTCCTCGAAGTCGCCGAGCGCCTGGAGGTAACCCTCACTGTCCACGCCGATGCGCAGCTGCGGCAGGGCGTGGCCGGCGGGGCCGAAGATCACTCGGGCACCGTCGGAGAGGTCGAAGGTGGACTGGTGGCACGGGCACAGCACGTGGTGCGTCTGCTGCTCGTACAGCGAGATCGGGCAGCCGACGTGGGTGCAGATCTTCGAGTAGGCGACGATGCCCTGGTGCGACCACTCCAGCTCGCGCTTGTCCTTGATGTTGCCCGGCTGGATCCGGACGATCATCAGGGCAGCCTTGGCGATCTCGTTCTGGAACTCCTCGTCGTGCTCCTCCAGGCCGTCCGGCTTGGCGAAGGTGAGCGAGCCCACGGCGACGTCCTCGGGACGCAGCGGCTGGTTCGTGTTCATGTTGACCAGGCGCATGCCCTTGGCCCACATCGTGTGGCGGAGCTTGGTGCCGGGCGCCGGACCGAGACCGCCGAGCAGCATGACGCCGGAGAGCGGCACGAAGGCCAGCGCGCCGAACATCGTGTTGCGGATCAGCTTGCGGCGGCCGAGCGCCGACTCCTTGGCACCCTCGCGGAAGTCCGCGTGAACCTTCGCCCGGACCTCGGGAGCGGCCTCGATCGGGTGACGGTCGTCGGCGACCTCCACGTCGGACATCAGGGTGCGGGCCCAGTGGACCGCGCCCGCGCCGATGCAGAACAGCGCCGTGCCGAGGGTCAGACCCAGCGCGAAGTTCATCGCGCTGATGTGCCCGATCGGGAAGACGAAGATCGACTTGTCGTTCGGGATGGCCAGGTACGCGACGATGAAGCCGATGGTGGCCAGCATCGACACCGTGAACAGCAGGGCGACCATGCGCTCGGACCGCCTGGCGGCCCGCTCGTCGATGTCCTGGATCCGGTGCTCGTGCGGCGGCAGCCCCGGGTCCGCGAACGGGTTCTCCTCGTCCGCGACCGTCACCGCGCCGGCGGCGTGGTCCTGCTCAGCGGGCAGGTTCTCTTCTGGAATGTCTTGGCTACTCATGACTTCTTGGCCTTTGCGGTCCGAGCGGCGACCCAGACGGCGACCGCGATCAGCGCGCCGAGGCCGAAGATCCAGGCGAACAGGCCCTCGGTGACCGGCCCGAGGCCGCCCAGCTCCAGACCGCCCGGGTTCTCCGTCTTGCTGCCGTTGACCGCGTTCAGGTACGCGATGATGTCCTTCTTGTTCTTCTCCGACATCGTGGTGTCGGGGAAGGACGGCATGTTCTGCGGGCCCGTCTGCATGGCCTCGTAGATGTGCTTCGGAGCGACACCCTCCAGGCTCGGCGCGAACTTGCCCTTGGTCAGGGCACCGCCCTTGCCGGTGAAGTTGTGGCACTGCGCGCAGTTGGTGCGGAACAGCTCGCCGCCCTTGGCGATGTCCGCGCCCTCGGGGCCGTACTGCTGCTTGGTGGGCACGCTCGGGCCGGCGCCCAGCGACGCCACGTAGGCGGCGAGCTGGTCGATCTGGGCCTGCGTGTAGATGTTCTTCTTCTTAACGACCTGCGGGCCCTGCGAGGTGGCGGCCGGCATACGGCCGGTGCCCACCTGGAAGTCGACCGCGGCGGCGCCGACACCGACCAGGCTCGGGCCGTCGGAGGAGCCCTGGCCACCGGTGCCGTGGCAGCTGGCGCAGCCGACCTCGTAGAGCTTCTTGCCCTCCTTGATGGTCAGGGACTGGGAGGTTTCATCGGCCTGCGCCTTGTCCGCGGGCGCGAACGCGGCGTACAGCCCCCCAGTGGCCGCCAGCGCGAGGAGTAGGACGACGACCGCCGCCAGCGGATGGCGTCGTCGTGCGGAGAGCTTTTTCACGGATTACCCCGGTGTCAGGATCTTCTGCGTCGGTGCTTCTGGATGTGCGGGAGCGGTCCCGGCTACTTGATCAGGTAGATCGTGGCGAAGAGGCCGATCCAGACGACATCGACGAAGTGCCAGTAGTAGGACACGACGATGGCGGCGGTCGCCTGCTCGTGGGTGAACCTCTTGGCCATGTAGGTACGGCCGAGGACCAGCAGGAAGGCGATGAGACCGCCCGTCACGTGCAGGCCGTGGAAGCCGGTGGTCAGGTAGAACACCGAGCCGTACGGGTCGGAGGACAGCGAGATGCCGTCCTTCTTCACCAGCTCCGTGTACTCGTAGATCTGACCGCCGATGAAGATCGCACCCATGATGAAGGTGAGGATGAACCAACCACGGAGCTTCTTCACATCGCCGCGCTCGGCCGCGAACACGCCGAGCTGACAGGTGAGGGAGGAGAGCACCAGGATCGTGGTGTTCGTCGCGGAGAACGGCACATTGAGCGCCTCCGCCTGCTCCTTCCAGTGAACGGGTCCGGTCACCGATCGGAGGGTGAAGTACATCGCGAAGAGGGCCGCGAAGAACATCAGCTCGGAACTCAGCCAGATGATGGTTCCGACGCTGGTGAGGTTCGGCCGGTTGACCGACGGGTGCGCGTGCCCGGTTTCTACTGTCGTTGCTGTCGCCACGACCGACATTATGTCGGTCGCTTATCTCGCGCTCACTCCGGGGGGTGCCGTTCGGAGTGTTGCCCCCCGCCAGACCGGTGTTGACGTGGTGTTCACGGTGACGACGACGGGAGTAACATCCGCCCGGACGGCCCTGCCCGTCCTGTCCGTACGACGCTGACGTCTCGGAGGAACAATGCAGCCGACCGCCACGGTGCTGGTCTACAGCGACGACTCCACCACCCGCGAGCAAGTACGGCTGGCCGCCGGGCACAGGCCGGCTCCGGACGTCCCCAGGGTGGAATTCCTGGAATGCGCGACTCCGGACGCGGTGCTGCGGGAACTGGCCAAGGGGGGCATCGACGTCTGCGTGCTGGACGGCGAGGCCGTGCCGATGGGGGGCATGGGGGTGTGCCGGCAGATCAAGGACGAGGTGTTCAACTGCCCGCCGGTGCTGGTTCTGATGGGGCGGCCCCAGGACGCGTGGCTGGCCACGTGGAGCCGGGCCGACGCGGCCGTCACCCTGCCGGTGGATCCGGTGGAGTTCGCCTCCGCGCTGGCTTCTCTGCTCCGTCAGAGGCGGTTGGTGGGCGCCTAGCGGCGGCAGCCGCGTGCCGGACACGGCCCCGCACCCCTTCAGGGCGCTCACAGTGCCGCTGGCTGGATCCTCAGCGCGTCCTGGGGGGCCGGGCCGTCCGGTCTGCCGTCGAAGAGGGCGCTGCCGGTGCGCCACTTGTTCCAGTCGACGTTCCAGTCGCCGAAGCCGTTGCCGAAGGGCTCCATGGGGTCGCCCGCGGAGTTGACGACCTTGACGATGTCGCCCGCGCGGATGTTGTCGTAGAACCACTCGGCGTTGGACGTGCTCATACCGGTGCAGCCGTGGCTGACGTTCTCGTAGCCCTGGGAGCCGACGGACCAGGGGGCGGCATGGACGTACTCGCCGGACCAGGTGACCCGGGTGGCGTAGTAGACCGGCAGGTCGTAGGAGTCCGAGGTGCCCTCGGCGATGCCGACGGTGGTGCCGCGCATCCGTACGAAGTACTGCTTCTCCAGGACGACCTTGACACCGTTGCGGGTCTCGAAACCGGGCTTGCCCGTGGTGACCGGGATCTGCTCGATCTGCTGGCCGTTCTTGTAGTACGTGAGCTGGTGCGCGGCGGCGTCCGTGACGACCTCGACCCGGTCGCCGATGGTGATCTTCAGGTCCTTGGACTTCGCGCCCCACAGCCGGTCGCCGATCCTGACGCCGTCCAGGTTGCTGTGCGCCAGGACGGTCGCGTGGACCGGCCAGTACTCCTTGGGGCGGTAGTGGAGTTCCTTGTCGCTCACCCAGTACCAGGAGCCCGGCACGGCCGGCACGGAGTCCACGCGCAGCGCACGCTCCACGACGGCGCGCTGCGCCTTGTCCTTGATCTCCTGGTCGAGCTGGGCCGTGATGGGCTGCCCGACGCCGTAAGTGCCCTTCTGGGGCCCGAACGTGACGTTCAGGCGCTTCTTGCCGGCGGGCTTGCCGGTGTCGAACGCGAGGACCCTCCGGCCGGGTGCGCCGTCCTCGTCCTCGGTGCTCACCGTGACCGTGTAATGGGCGTCGGCGGCCAGCGGAGAGGTGCTGTGCCAGCGGCTGCCGTCGGCCGCGAGTTCGCCCGCCACATAGCGTCCGGTGGAGTCCTGGGCCGTGACGTCCGTGATCCGCCCCTCACCGCTCTCGGCGGTGATCTCCAGGGGCTTGTCCGGGTCGGCCCGCTTCCCCGCATCGGTGGGGCCGTTGAAGGAGATCTGGTCCGCCGCGTCGTACGGCCTGGCCGACAGGGGGTTGCCGTCCGAACCGCAAGCGGTGACGCCCGCGCCGAGGGCGACCACCAGCAGCGTGCAGCTGACGACGGTGCGGGTCCGCGGAGTGTGGTTCATACGATCACGCTATGAGGTGGCGGGCGCACCGGCGCGTCGGGCGACTCGTTCGAGGGAACGCCGTTGCGGCAGACGACGGACCCTCCGCGAACGCCGGGAGCCCGGACCCTCCGTCAGGAAGGTCCGGGCTCCCGGTGCGTTCGGCGCGTCCTACTGGGTGCGGTTCTCACCGTGGTAGTACTCGAACACCCAGCCGAACAGGCCGACCAGGATGAACGGGGCGGAGAAGTAGATCAGCCACCAGCCGACCGCGATGCTGAGGAAGGCGATGGCACCGCCGAAGCCCAGCACGAGCGGCTGCCAGCTGTGCGGGCTGAAGAAGCCCAGCTCGCCCGCGTCGTCCGCGACATCCGCCTCCTTGTCGTCCTGGGCGCCCGCGTCGACCCGCCGGGCGGTGAAGCCCAGGTAGAAGCCGATCATGACGCTCAGGCCGAAGGCCAGGAAGAGCGCGGTGGTTCCGGCCGGCTCCTTCGACCACACGCCATACACGATGGCCATGATCAGGATGAAGACGCTCAGCCAGATGAACATCCGACCCTGGATCTTCACTTGCCGGCCTCCTTGCTGCCCGCGACGGCGGTGCCGTGACCGGCGTGCTCAAGCTGTTCGAGCGCGGCGATCTCAGGGTGGTGCAGGTCGAACGCCGGGGATTCGCTGCGGATCCGCGGCAGGGTGAGGAAGTTGTGCCGCGGCGGCGGGCAGGAGGTCGCCCACTCCAGCGAGCGGCCGTAGCCCCACGGGTCGTCCACGCCGACCGGCTTGCCGTACTTGGCCGTCTTCCAGACGTTGTAGAGGAACGGCAGGATCGACAGGCCGAGCAGGAAGGAGCTGATGGTCGACACCGTGTTCAGCGCGGTGAAGCCGTCGGCCGCCAGGTAGTCGGCGTAACGACGCGGCATGCCCTCGGCGCCCAGCCAGTGCTGGACCAGGAAGGTGCCGTGGAAGCCGATGAACAGCGTCCAGAAGGTGATCTTGCCGAGGCGCTCGTCCAGCATCTTGCCGGTCCACTTCGGCCACCAGAAGTGGAAGCCGGCGAACATCGCG
>NZ_JBEYYR010000032.1:55091-110614 GCF_040645635.1 Streptomyces sp. NPDC046727 | reverse complement strand
GCGAACTTGCCCAGCGCGTACGCCTTCTCGTTGGTCAGCCCGCCCCCGCCGAACACCCCGAGCGCGTCCGCGCTGGGCGGTCGGCCCTGCCGCAGACTTCTCCACGGTCGTCCGAGCGGCTCCTAGATGGAGATCGGGAGCTTGAGGAGGCCACTGATGACGTGACCCGCCCTCGGCACCGGCTGACCGGCCAGCTTGATGTCGGGGAACTTCCTGAGAACGGCGGGGAGGGCTACCTGGGTCTCGATACGGGCGAGGGGCGCGCCCAGGCAGTAGTGGACACCGCCGCCGAACGACAGCGGCGCCGCCTCCTGCCGGTCCAGGATCAGCTCCTCCGGGCGGGTGAACACCTTGGGGTCGCGGTTGCCTGCCCCGATCACGGCGATGACCGGCTGCCTGGCGGCGAGCTTGACTCCCGCCACCTCCATGTCCTCTTCGGCGGTCCGGTTCGGCACGAGCTGAATGGGCGAGTCGTAGCGGATCAACTCCTCGGCCGCCGAGACGGCGAGCTCCGGCTCGTCCCGCAGGCGAGCCGCCTGCTCGGGGTGCCTGAGCAGGGCGACCAGCCCCTTGGACAGCAGGCCGCTGCTGGTCTCGAAGCCGGCCACGAGCAGCAGCGCCGCCATGGTGACCAGTTCCCGGCCGGTGAGCTTGTCGTCTCCCTGGGCGGCCACGATCACCGACATCATGTCGTCACGCGGCTGCTTGGCACGGTCCTTGGCCAGACGGGTGAAGACCTCGCCCATCTCGACCGCGGCCTTGTCCGCCCGCTCGACGGTGGCCGGGCTGACGTCGTCCAGTACCAGGGTCCAGTCCCTGGCCAGGGACTGGAACATGGGCCAGTCGTCGGAGGGCACGCCGAGCAGTGCCGCGACCACGGCGATGGGCATCGGCAGGGCGAAGTCCTCGACGAAGTTCACCGTGCCCCTGGGGAGGGCATCCAGCAGATCCGTGGTGATCTGCTCGACCACCGGGCGCATGCGTTCCACCCTGCTGGGGGTGAAGGCCGCCGAGACCATCCGCCGCAGACGGGTGTGCTCCGGCGGGTTGAGGAACAGCATGCTCTCGAACATCAGGGCCAGCGACGGGCGATCCCGCCAGTCCGGCCATCCCGCGGCGGCGAGTCGGCGCCCGGGATGCTTGGTGAGCCGATGATCCTGCAGGAACGCCTTCTGCTCGGCATAACCGCTGATCAGGACCGTTCCATCGGGCGCGGTGACAACCGGGCCCAGCTCGCGCAACCTGGCGTAGAGAGGGTAGGGGTTGGCCCGGCCGGAATCGGAATATATCCCGTCGAGCACCTCGGTGATGATCTGCGCATCGGTGGTGCTTGTCGACTGTCCGTTAGGAGGTTCCATGGCAGTAGCTCCAGTTCGGGTTGGGAGTTCGAATTGGGGCGAAGGAGTACGTGGACAGGCGGAAGGGAGATCGCCGCACTGGCTGATGCGCGCGCAGGGTCCGCCGTCGCCGTCGGCTCCTCGAGCTTCGTGCCCTTCTCGACCGGCCTGGCCCCTCCCCGGTCCGTGCGGTTGAGACGTGCTCATCATCGCAACGGGGTCTGACGTGGCGCTGACATCCGGGATTGCGGGATGACAGGGCACCGAGACCGACGACGCCCGAACTCGCCGTTCTGCTGGTCCCGCGCTGAAATGCCGATCGGCAGCGTGTCAGAGTCGCGTCAGGCGGTACCGGCATCATGGAACACGTGAACGGCACCGCGGGACACCGCGAGGGCCGTGAGCTGGGAGAGGTGCCCGGAGCGGCTTATCGGGGACCAGGGCGACAGCCCGAAGTCGGATCCTTCGTGGGTCCACGCAGGTTCGAATCCTGCCCTCTCCGCAACACACCGCTCATGGCGAGGCCTGTCAGTGGTGGTGGCCGTGCCGGCCGAGGGTCTCCACGGGGGACGCGCCGGGGCGCGTCCACTGCGGCACGGGGGCGGCTGGTCGGCCCCCAGGTGGCGTTCCCGTCCGCGTCCGAGCGCCAGGACCAGCACGGGCTGCGCCCCTCGGGCCAGCCCTCGGGGTTGTCCTCCCACGCCTCGCCGCGGCCGTAGGGCGTCATGTCGAGCAGGCCGAGGGACCCGTTGACCCGCTCGTTGCCACGGCCCGTCGTGGCGTAGGTGAGGAACACGCGGTCGCCGTCGCGCAGGAAGCAGGTGAGGTAGCCCATGTCGCCGCCGACCGGCGCGTCCACGTCGCGCACCGAGTACCAGGGCTGGGTGTAGCCCATGAACGCGACGTAGGAGGCCACCTCGTCCCAGCGGCCGGTGGTCAGGATGGCGAACGAGACGCCGCGGGCGTTGAGGTAGACGGCGTCCTTCAGGTGCCAGGCCGTGGTGGTGCAGCCCTCGCACTGCCCTTGGTGCGGCGCGCCGTCGTACCACATGTGCTTGTAGACCACGAGTTCGTCGCGGCCCTGGAACAGGTCCAGGAAGGGGACCGGGCCGCCGGGTCCGACGACCTCGACCGTCCCGTCGAACTCGACTGGCTCGCCTCCGCCGGCTGCTCCCGGTGAGGCCGTCGGGGACCTTGCCGGGGCCGAGGGCGCCCTTCTTGGCGTCGACGGTGTCCACGTCGAGGTGGATCGCGAGGCGTCGTGGCGACCACGGTCGCCGAGTTCTTCCCCCGCGACGTCCTCCACGTCCAGCAAGTCCTCACCGGTCTGCCCCTCGTCGGCGGCTGAGCACACCGCGCGGCTCGTCATGCCGGCCGGTGCCCGTTCCGGGCCCCGATGCGCCCGGTGCCGTGCGGCCCTTGAGGAATCCGGCTGCGGGCGACGTCTCATCCGCGCTCGCGGAGGTACGTCTCCAGCTCTGCGGCGCCGGTCAGCATCGCCCGCCCGCGGGCGGACAGGCGGCCGTGCCAGTCGCGCAGCGCGGCCTCCAGCGGCTCCAGCCCGCCGGCCGCCCGCACCTGGGCGATCAGCGGGGCGATCTGCTCCAGCAGGTAGCCGCCCCGCCTGAGTTGGTGGGCCAGCCGGGCGTCCCGGACGTCGGCCTCGTCGTAGCGGCGGTACCCGGTCCGCGGGTCACGGCGCGGGCGTACCAGCCCGGCGCGCTCCCATTTACGCAGCGTCGCGGGCCGGATCCCGAGCTTCCCTGCCAGCGGCCCGATGAACGTGCCTCCGGGGCCGGACACCGCGGCAGGCTCGGACTCCGCGCCGGGCGCCGGGGTGGGCTCCAGGTCGCGGAGGGCGCTCTCCACGGCCTGGAGGGTCCGCCGGTCGTCGAGGAGCTGGGCATGGCTCTCGTCGATGAGGCGGAACGCTTCATCGACCTCGCCCTGGTTCACGGCCCGCATGATCGACGTCGCCGTCCGGTGGCCGTGGCCGGGCACCAGGGCGAGAAACGCGCGCAGGGCCCCCGCGTGCAGCGAGGTGTAGGTGCGGTAGCCGTGGGGTGTGCGGTCGGCGGCCGGGAGGATGCCGGCCTCCTCGTAGTTCCTGACCGCCTGCGTGGACAGACCGTGCCCGCGCGCCAGGTCGATCGGCCTGAGCCGCCCGCTGCTTTGAAGGTTTCGCCCCATGCAAGCGACGATATCGCGGCAGAAGTTTCCATCGAAGGTTCAACGATAGCGTTGAAGGCATGGCTACCGACATCAAGGACACCGCCCATGCCGTCGACGCCGCCGCCGTCATGAGGCTGCTGCCGACCCGGCCCCGGCTGCTCGCCCTGGGCGAGCCCACCCACGGCGAGGACACCCTGCTCGACCTGCGCAACGAACTGTTCCGGCAGCTCGTGGAGCAGGAGGGCTACCGGACGATCGCGATCGAGAGCGACTGCATGACGGGCCTGGTCGTGGACGACTACGTCACCTCGGGCACGGGCACGCTCGACGAGGTCATGGCGCACGGAATCAGCCACGGACGGGGCGCCTCCGCTGCCAACCGCGACCTCGTGCGCTGGATGCGCGCCTACAACGACGGCCGGCCCGCGTCCGACCGGCTCCGCTTCGCCGGTTTCGACGGCCCGCTGGAGATCACCGGCGCCGCGAGCCCCCGGCAGGCCCTCACCGCACTCCACGGCTACCTCGCGGCCCGGATGGACGCGGACCTGCTCCCCTGCACCGGGGACACGCTCGACCACCTGCTCGGCGACGACGACCGGTGGAC
Source organism: Streptomyces sp. NPDC046727 (assembly GCF_040645635.1). Taxonomy (NCBI): domain Bacteria; kingdom Bacillati; phylum Actinomycetota; class Actinomycetes; order Kitasatosporales; family Streptomycetaceae; genus Streptomyces; species Streptomyces sp. NPDC046727. The sequence continues at coordinate 106,501 of NZ_JBEYYR010000032.1, read as the reverse complement.
CGATCCCGCCGCGATGACGGACCCGGCCCGGTCCGTGGGGCGGTCGGCCGAGGCCGGTCAACTGCGGCTGCTCGCCGACGATCTGGTGGCGCTGCTCGACGAGCAGACTCCCCACCTGATCGCGACGTCCTCGCGGGACGACTGGGACCGGGCGCGCCTGTACGGGCGTACCGCGACCGGCCTGCTGCGCTACCACCACTGGATGGCCGACGCCTCACCGGCCCGTCTGACCCGGCTGGTGAGCGTGCGGGACCAAATGATGGCCCACAACCTCCTCGCCCTCGCAGAACGGGGCCCGGCACTGGTCCACGCCCACAACTCCCATCTCCAGCGGGAGAAGAGCTCGATGCGGATGGGCGGGAAGCCGCTGGAGTGGTGGGGCGCCGGTGCGCTGGTGAGCGTCCAGCTCGGTGAGGGGTACGCCTTCGTGGCCACGGCTCTCGGCACGATCCGGCACCAGGGGGTGGACACGCCGCCGCCGGACACCGTCGAAGGACTCCTGTACGCGCTCCCGGAGGACCGTTGCGTCATCGACGCGCCACGTCTGGCCACCGCCCTCGGCGACACGCGGCCCGCGCCCCGCGTGTCCCCCTGGTTCGGCTACGCCCCGTTCGACCCGGCCCACCTGGCGGACAGCGACGGCATCGTGTTCGTCAGGGACGTCCCGCAGAGCTAGTTGCCGCGTAAGGGCGGCATGGGCGCGATGTGATGTTCAAGCCCGGTGCGCCAAGGCGGAGAAGCACCGGTGCCCGCTCGTCCACTGGTCCGTGACGCTGAGGGACAGTTCCTCGGCGACCCCGCGGAGCGCTCGTCGTCCCAGTCGCGCCCAGGGGAAGGGTGGCCCGCTGTGGCCCTGGTGGTCCTCGAACCGGGCGGTGCAGAGTTCTTCGACATCGTGCGGGTCGACCTCGACGACGAGGCGCCCCGTCGGGACGATGAGCCCGCGACAGCGGTGCAGCAGGCCGCGCGGGTCCCCTCCGATGCCGATGTTGCCGTCGATGAGCAGAACCGTCTGCCAGCCCTTCTCGGCCGGCAGCCGGTCGAAGACGGATCGGCACAGTGCGAGCCCGCCCAGTGCGGTGGTCAGCGCGACCGCGCGCGGTGCGATGTCGACCCCGAGGGCGAAGACTCCCCGGCTCAGCAGCTCCCTGCACAACCGGCCCGGGCCGCAGCCGACATCGAGGACGGGGCCGACGCAGCGTTCCAGCACGGTCTCGTCGGCCGGCGTGGGCCGCTCGTGCCAGCGGTGCACCGGCATCCGGATGCGGCGCCCGTCGACCAGCCGCAGATACACCGGTCCGCTGCCGGGTCGCAGGGCCAGCGCATAGGGATCCTCGCCGGCGCCGTACCGTTCGTCCTCGTCCGTCGTCACGGTGTGGCGCCATGGCCTGGGGCGGGGCGGCTCGTGTCGCCGTGTCCGGGCCGCCGGGCGCGGCGCAGTCTGAGCGCGAAGGCTCCTGCGGAGGCGGCGAAGAGCACACCGGTGATCGCGAGCCATCGGCCGAGGTAGACGCCGTCGGACAGCCCGGTGTCCCCGCGGTAGGGGGCGACGAGACGGAGGACGAGGGGGAACCAGACCAGCAGGAGCAGCCCGGACAGGAAGGCGGGTACGCGGAGGTAGTTGATCCACACCACCGTCGGCCCGGCAGTGGCGCGATGCCGCAGCACCGAGAGGGCCGACAGGTCCGCCAGCGCGTACAGGGGCAGCAGGATCAGGTCGTGCAGGACGGCCGCGCCGACCAGCCAGATCGCCACCTGGAGCGGCTGGACGGCGAACAGCCGCACGCAGGCGTAGCCGGTCAGGGCGAACGAGGCGATCAGGACCAGAAGATGCAGGGGGCCGGAGCCGTACCAGCGGACGAATCGTGCCATGGTCACGCCCTGAAGGTGAGCCGGTGCACCCACTTGGTGTTGTTCACGCCGGGGTTGGCCGGGACGATGATGCGGGCCGGATAGCCGTGGTCGAGCGAGAGGTCCGCGCCGTTGACACGGAGCGCGAGCAGTGCCCGGGGGTCGCGGATCTGATTGCCCCGCAGCACCACCTTGGTGAACGGGCCCGGCGGCTGGACGGATTCGACCAGGACGCTTTCGGCGTCGGACATGCCCGCCAGGGCGGCGAGGCCGGCCAGCCGGAGGCCGCTCCAGCGCTGGTCCTCGGTGGACCATCCCTCCACGCAGGCGATCGGCAGCGCGGCGGCGTGCTGGGGCATCGCCAGGAGCTGCTCGCGGGTGAGTACCTGTGGCGCTCCGCGTCCGTGTACCTCCAGCCGCCAGTCGGGCCCGGTGAGCGCGGGGGTGACGCCGACGGCCGCCGCCGTCTTGTTGATCTGGAAACTGTTGGGGCCGCCGCCCGGATCCCGGTTGTGCGGTGCGAGCAGCGCGGTTCCGCGCAGCCGGCCGCCGATGCTCTGTCCGGCGGTCACGACGAGCAGGAGCAGTGATCCCGCCCCCACCATGCCCACCGCGCCGCGACGGGTCATCGTCGGCGGGTCGGGGGCAGCGGCCACCAGACCGTCCGGGTCGGGGGGCTCGGGCACGGTGTGGGCGAGGTCGGTCCGCAGTTCGGCACTCAGGCTGCGCGAGCGCAGGGCCCTGGTCAGCCGGCCGAGCCGGAGACAGACATGGACGACGAAGGCGGCGACGAACACCCAGGCGCCGTAGAAGTGCAGGCGGTAGAACGAGCCCGGGAAGACGTAGTAGAGCTGGATGTTGAAGAGGCCGGTGCCGAACTCGAAGACGGCCCCGCCGACCAGCATCAGCAACGACAGCCGCTCCAGCCCGTGGGCGACGGAGCGTACGGGCAGCCACGCGAACAGCTTCGGGATGACCGACCACAGCTTGGCCAGCAGCACGGGCACCAGCACCACGCCCAGCGTCACATGCACACCCTGGAGCAGCCGGTACAGCCAGGAGGGGTGTGTGGGCCAGTCGAAGAGGTAGAAGCCCAGTACGCCCTTGTCGGGGGTCTCGTCGTTGAGGGGGCTCAGCCCGGGGTTGTAGGAGGCGTAGGAGAGCAGTCCCGTGACGAACAACAGGGGAATGCCGACGAGGAGGACCAGTCCGAACACCGAGGTCAGCCACGGTCCGCGGATCGGGCTGCGCCAGAACCCGGGACGGAACGGCCCCGGAGGCGGCGGCACCTGACCCAGGCGCCGCGCCCGGTCCCGCGTACCTGCGGCGGCAGTCGCCAGGGCAGCCGCCGCACGCTCACGCCACGCCCGCGCCCTCTCCCTGTACGGTCTCCGATGCTTCGGCCCGTTGGAGGGAGCCGGCCCCGACGGCCGTCCGCCACGTTCCATCGGCCGTCTCCTCCAGTCGCCGAGCAGCCCCTTGCGCCGCGGCGGCCCTCTGCGGGGACCCGTGCCCGGCACACAGGACACTCATACGCTGACACAGGCCAGGCCGGCTGTCCGTGCCTGCGGTGCAAGTGGGTGCCGGTCGCCAGCCGAACGGTCGAACAGCTGCCCGCAGCGGTCCCCCGGGTCCCCATGCGCAGGCTCATGATGGGAGGGTGCGACGCCCCAGCGCACGGCACAGCGCCTCCGCCCGGTCCGGCCGCGCGACGCTGACCCGGCAGGCCGGCTGGTTCGCCGTGATCGGCGTCGCCTCCACCGCGGGGCAGGCCCTGCTGTACTGGGTGCTGCGCCACTGGTCGCCTCCCCTCATGGCCAATCTCGCCTCCCTCGGCTTCGTCACCGTCCTCAACACCGAGGCGAACCGGCGGCTGACCTTCCGCGGCGCTGCGGTCCGTGCCGTCCGGGCTCACCTGGCGGCAGGCGTCCTGTTCGTACTGGCGTATCTGGTGACCTCGGGGGCGGTCCTGCTCCTGCGTCACTACCGGCCCGATGCCTCGCCCGCGCGCGAGACCCTGGTGCTGGTACCGAGCTTCGCCCTGGTGACCGTGGTGCGCTTCACCCTGCTGCGGCTGGTCGTCTTCGCAGGCCGCCGCCCTCACTGAATTCCCGCACACGGACGCGCCGGCGATCCGGCAGGGGACGTCCCTAGCGGTGCTCGGGGTTCGCGTAGTCGCGGCGGCAGCCGGCGTCCCAGGCGGTGCGCTGGTTGCCGTAGGCGGGGATACCACCGAGGTCTTTCAGCGCCCGGGCCAGATGCAGCAGGTTCCAGGTCATGAAGGCGGTGTTGCGGTTGGTGAAGTCGTTCTCCGGGCCGCCCGAGCCGGGATCGAGGTACGAGGGGCCGGGGCCCGCCTCGCCGATCCATCCGGCGTCCGCCTGGGGCGGGATGGTGTAGCCCAGGTGCTGCAGGCTGTAGAGCACGTTCATGGCACAGTGCTTGACGCCGTCCTCGTTGCCGGTGATCAGACAGCCCCCGACGCGGCCGTAGTAGGCGTACTGGCCGGCGTCGTTGAGCAGGCTGGAGCAGGAGTAGAGACGCTCGATCACCTGCTTCATCACGGAGCTGTTGTCGCCCAGCCAGATGGGACCGGCCAGCACGAGGATGTCGGCCGCCAGGACCTGCCGGTACAGGTCCGGCCAGGCGTCCGTCTCCCAGCCGTGCTCGGTCATGTCGGGCCACACACCGGTGGCGATGTCGTGGTCCACGGCCCGTACGACATCGACGTGCACGCCCTGTGCGTCCATGATGGCGGTGCTGCGGTCGACCAGACCCTGGGTGTTGCTCGTCTCCGGGGAGCGTTTGAGGGTGCAGTTGATCACCAGGGCGCGCAGGTCGTCGTACCGGGCCGGCGGCGCGTCGGTAGCGGGCGACGAAGTAGTCACACGGTCCTCCAAGAACCCTGCCGCCGCACGAGACGCGGCGGCGCGTCAGCCTTCGGATCCAGCGTGCGTGCCGACCACGGTGGGCGCCACTCGCCATGATCCCTCAGAACCTGTGCTGCGAGCCTGCCTCGAACCAGCCCGGGTGGACTCCCGGCGACAGCAGCAATACACGGTTGGGTGACTGCGCCGCGAGGGCGAACAGGGCCAAGATCATCGGCATGAGTGCTTCCTTGATGCGCCGTGCGTGTGCCGCGGCCCTGCTCCTGACGTCGGCACTGGCCCCCGCGGTTGCCGCAGCTGCCCAACCTGGTGACTCCCACCGGCCGTTGGAGCGCGCGGCACACGCTCGTCTGCTCGGCGAAAAGATCGTTCCGTACAAGCTCGATTTCCAGGGCACCACAGTCGGCGGCTTCTCCGGTGTCGACCGCAACCCGTGCACGGGCGAGTACGTGTTCATCAGCGACGACCGCTCGTACCTGCAGCCCGCCCGCTTCTACACCGCCGAGCTGGACGTGGACGCCGGCGGCGTGCGCTCCGTCGACTTCACCGGCACCCACCCGTTCCGCCGGCCGGACGGCTCCGTCTACCCGTCGCCGTCGGCCGCGGACGGCAAGGCCGTCGATCCGGAGGAGATCCGGGTCGACCCGCGCAGCTGCCACTACTGGTGGGCGCAGGAGGGCGACCGGCCCAAGACGGCCGACGCACCGGTGATCCAGCCGTCCGTCCAGTTCGCCTCCCCCGCCGGCGACTACCTCGGTCAGCTGCGGCTGCCGCCGAACTACGAGATCACCATGCAGGAGCGCGGACCGCGCCGGAACCAGGCGATCGAGGCGATCACCTTCGGTTCCGGCGGCCGAGTGGTGACCAGCGCGATCGAGGGTCCGCTGCTCCAGGACGGCCCGGTACCCGACCTGCGGCACGGCGCGCTCGTCCGGGTCACGCAGCAGAACCGCGGCGGCCGAGTGCTCGGGCAGTTCGCGTACCCCATCGAGAAGATCTTCGCCGAGTCGGACCCGGACAGCCCGTGGGGCCCGGACACCGGAGTGCCGTCCCTCCTCGCCTTCCCCGACGACCCCGACCGCTACCTCGTACTCGAACGCACCTGGGTCGCCGGCGCGGGATACAAGATCCGCCTGTACGACGCCACCACGCGTGGCGCGACCGATGTGCAGTCGATGGACTCCCTGGCCGGACAGTCCGTCGTACCGATGCGCAAGCAGCTCGTCGCGGACTTCGACACCCTGGGCCTGTCGACCGTCGACAACACCGAAGGCATGACGTGGGGCCCTGTCCTGCCCTCTGGCGAGCGGTCACTGATCCTGGTCAGCGACGACAACTTCGACAAGGACGCGGTCACCCAGATCGTCGCCCTCGCCATCCGCTGAACGCGGGGTGGTACGAGCCTGACGCGGCAGCTCCCCACCTCGCCGGCTCGGAGGATGCTCAGTCGAGGCAGAACTCGTTGCCCTCGATGTCCTGCATCACGATGCACGAATCGTTGCCGTCGTACAGGAGTCGCACCCGTACCGCCCCGAGCGGTATCAGCCGTGCGCACTCGGCTTCGAGGGCGGCCAGGCGCTCTTCACCCACGAGCCCGGTGCCGACCCGCACGCAAAGATGCACCCGATTCTTGACGACCTTGCCTTCGGGAACGCGCTGAAAGAACAGTCGCGGGCCCACACCTGAGGGATCACTGCATGCGAACCATGAACCCTGGTCCTCGGGAGGCCGAGAGCGGTCGAAATCGTCCCACGTGGCGAACCCCGCCGGTGGTGGCGATACGACGTACCCCAACACCTCGCACCAAAAGCGAGCCACGCGCTCAGGTTCAGCGCAGTCAAAGGTGACTTGGAACTGCTTGATCGATGACATCGGCGCACCATAACAGGGACGTCGGTGCCTCCGATGGGTTGCCCGCCGTGCTTGTCGGCGGGCCGTCGGAAGATGAGTTGCCTGCGGGCCGCGACCTCGATCACCATCGCCCGCATGGATCTGTAACGGTCGCGGACGGGCGAATCCACCTGCCGCTGGCCCCGGACGCCAAGACTCATCGGGCCTTCGAACTCACCATTGACCGGCCCGATTCCGCCGGCCCCGTTCCCCGCCCCGCGTCAGGCTGACGCGGGGCGGACCCGGGACGGGCGAGGGTGTGGTTCGTGCTCGGGTGAGGGCGTCGTGGAGGGCCTTCGGGTCGTCCGCGTGCAGCCTGATCAGCCGTACGGGGCGGGGTGCGCCGAGCAGCCGAGGCGCGTCGACCGGCTGCGTCAGTTCGAGGGTGACGGAGGTCTGCGAGCCGACGTCCAGGTTCAGCTCGCCGTCCGCCTCCTCGTGGGTGAACAGCGTCTCGCGTCGGACGGCGGCGATCCGGTCGAGCGGCACGCGGACGTCGATGTGGGCTGCCCGCCGGACGCGCAGGACACCGTCGGCGAGCACGTGCGGCCGGGTGGCAGAGGCCGCGTGGAGACCGAGGACGAAGAGGACGGTGTAGGCGTCCAGGACCAGGAACACGGCGTGGACGACAGGCCAACTTGCGAGCAGGAACGACATGCCGACGGTCTCGACCACGCACACGAACGTGAAGCCGTACATCAGGGCGGCCTGGTCGCGGGCGTGCGGGAAGACCGCGTCGGCCCCGTGGACGCCGTGCGGGCGGCGGGCTGCCCACCGGACCAGGCTCGTCATGAGCCGTAGCTCGTGCCCGACGAGCCGCAGCACCGGCTCGGGCACCAGCTCCGCGAGCGCCTCCCGCCGGGAGAGCCCGCGCCGCCTCAGCCGCAGCCAGACGAACGCGTCGGCGCCGAGCAGCATCAGCATGAGCAGCTCGCCGCCGAGCAGGACGGGGCCGGGTATCCGCACTCCGCCGATCAGGCAGACGGCGAGCACGACCTCGGCGGGCAGCGCGGTGTACGCGACGGCGCGCAGTCCCCGCAGGGGCCGTCCCCGTGGCGGGGAGGCGGCCGGGAGCAGGGCCGCCCGGGTGTCCGGAGCCGTCATGTTGTTCCCTCCCGTCGTTCCGCCACGAGTTCCACCGCCCGACGGACCGCCGCCGACTGGGCCGGGGCCAGGTCCGCGAAGAAGACGTCGGCCAGGCCGCCGGCGCCCTCGGCGGGGAGCTGCGCCCCCAGCTCGTCCGGCAGAACGGCCGCCAGCGCCGCCGCGGCACGGGCCACCCGCGGGTCGTCCGGCTCCGCGTCGGCAAGGGCGTCCAGGAGGCCGTACACCGCCCCCGCGTGTTCCGCCATCCCGTGCAGCATCCCCAGCAGCCGGGACCGCTCCTCCTCGGGGATCACTGTGTCGAGGAGGGTCAGGATCTCGCGGTCCTTCACGGCCATCGGGGAGTCCGGCATCTGGCCGATGCCCGCCAGCAGGCCAGTCAGTTCCGGCGACACCGGCCCGTCGGCGGCGAGCCGCCCGGCTCGCGCCTCGGCCAGCAGCGCGGCGATGCGCGCCCGCCGCTCCCGGATGGCCACCTCCTGGCGCCCGAGGTCCTCGTCCAGCTCCTCAAGGACCTCCGCAAGCTCCCGCCCCTCGTCGTCCGCGAGGACGTCCCGTACCTCGTCGAGCCCGAGCCCGAGCTCGGTCAGCCGCCGGATCCGGGCGAGCAGGACGGCGTCCCGGAAGCTGTACTCGCGGTAGCCGTTGGCCCTGCGCAGGGGCTCGGGCAGCAGCCCGAGATGGTGGTAGTGCCGCACGGCCCGAGGGGTGACCCCGACGAGGGCGGCGATCTCGCCGATTCGCATGACTTCAGTAGAAACCTTGACGTCGCGGCAAGGTCAAAGGGCGGCCGGTACGGCGCGAACCGCGTCACCACCGGGCGCGCATCACGCCGTCGCTGTCGGGCAGCACGGCGCAGAGGAGCGGGCGGTGTTCGTCGAGACATACGGGCAGGGCGCGGGCCGCCCGCGCGCCGGCCACCAGGACGGCGAGCTCCCGGTAGTCGGTGTCGTCGACGATCGCGTGGCTGATCGTCCCGTCCTGCGTCTCCCAGACGAACTCCACGGATCCCTCCTCGGGCAGCGCGGCGAGGACCGCGGCGACGTCGGGGGTCAGGTCGGGCCAGACGCTCAGCAGAGCGCGCGGGCCGAGACCGGCGCGCACCGCGTCGAGGTTCTCCGGCGTGAGACGGTGCCAGCGTGCGGCGTTGCGGACATAGGTCTCCTCCAGGAGTGCCGTCTGCCGTGCGGCCAGCTCCCTGCGCACGCGCGCCCAGAAGTCCTCGTCGGCCGGCTCCGTCACTTCCGCTTCGTCGCACTCCGCCGCGTGGGGCGAGGCCGTCATCGGCTCCGGGAAGAGGCCGAGTTCGCGCGTACGGGCCACGGCGTCCGCGCAGGGCCGGTCGCTGCCCACATACACGTACTGGTCCCACCCGACGTGCACGGTGAACACGTCCCCCACCTCCAGCCGGCACCAGGCACCCTGGTCGCGGAGCATGGCCCGGACCAGCTCCAGGGCGACCGGAAGGCAGACCTCGGCACCGTCGTGGTATCCGGTGAGGTCGGGCGGGAAGAGCCCGCCGAGGCCGTGTCCCTCGACGGGTGGCTCTGCGCCGAAGTGGACGAAGCCGGTGACCGCGGGTTCGCGGATCTCCAGCCGGTCGATGCCCGAGGACTCCGCGAAGGCGGCGATCGCCGCCAGGTACGCCGCTTCGACCGGCCCGTGGTCGCTGGCCGTGTCCTCTGCGCCGGTGTAGTGGCCGCACTCGTCGCGGTCGGCGGGGTCGTACTTGGTGATTCGGTGGACGAAGGCCGGCGGCACGCTGCTCCTCGGGCGGGGCGGAAGGGCTGCCAGCGTAGTTTCCGATCTTCTCTGTGGCCTTGATCAGGACGCCGAAGCAGGCGGAGATTCCGATCCACAGCCAGTGTTCCGCGTCGTCACGCTCGCGCGCCTCGTTCACGGAAGCGGCTGAGCACGCTCTCTGGTGGGCCACGCTGAGGCACGACAGTTGGCCGTTCGCAGAGGCCGGATTCAGTGCTACAGCAGGCCGATGTTGGTGAGCGGAATGTTCCAGTCGTTGCTCTCGACGTCACCATGGCCGCCCCGCGCCGCGGCCGGTAGCGCGGACAGCATCAGCCCGGCGAGGGCAAGGGCCAAGGCGGCGAAGACACGACGCTTCACGATTCCTCCTCGACGGCGACAGCACGGACCACCCTCCGGCGAGCGGGCCACCGCACCCTGCCGGACACGCCACTCGGCCTGCGGATTCAGTCGACCGGCGGCGGCGATCACTCCCGTGCCGGAAGGCCGGCGGCGGCCTTCCGGGACTGAATGGCGTTGGCCCGGGTCGCCCGGCCCAGGACCTGTCCGGCGGATCATGTGACTACTAGGCTGCGGCGATGGAACGCGCAACCGAGGTACCCGGGAATCCCGCCCAGTTTGCAGAGCCGGCCCGGGTGAATGACTACGACAGCTTCGCCGTGGCCTACTCGGCGGAGACCGAGAACAACCTCGTGAACGCGTACTACGCGCGACCCGCGATGCTGGCCCTTGCCGGAGAGGTGGCCGGCCGTCGGATCCTGGACGCCGGCTGTGGCTCGGGCGCGCTGTCCGCTGCCCTGCGCGACCGAGGTGCCGTCGTCACCGGCATCGACGCCAGCGCGGAGATGCTGGCGTTGGCCAGGCGGCGGCTCGGTGACGACGTGGACCTGCACGCGCTCGACCTGAGAGACCGTCTGCCGTTCGCCGACGGTGCGTTCGACGACGTGGTCGCGTCGCTGGTCCTGCACTACCTGGAGGACTGGGGCCCGACGTTGGCCGAGTTGCGGCGAGTGCTCAGGCCTGGCGGCCGGCTCATCGCGTCGGTGGACCACCCTTTCGTGGCCTACACGTTCCAGGCTCCTCACGCTGACTACTTTGCGACCACCAGCTATACCTTCGAGTGGACGTTCAACGGGCAGTCCACCCCGATGAGGTTCTGGCGCAAGCCGTTGCACGCGGTGATCGATGCCTTCACCTCCGCCGGCTTCCGTCTTTCCCTCATCAGCGAACCGCAGCCCGACCCGGCCGCCCGTGAACTGTTCCCTGACGGCTTCCATGACCTTTCGACGAAACCCTGCTTCCTGTTCTTCGTCGTCGAGGTACCGCCGTCGGCCACCGGCTCGGACGACTAGCCAGTCGCGGATCACGAGCGGAGCCGAGTCGGTCGCTTGCCGGCCCGGGGGAATCGAACAGTCATTACCGGCATTGGCCATTTCGTCTCCCCGGAAGGCCCTTTCGCCGGAATTCGCCAGACTCCATCCTCCTCGGCGGTCTACTGTACGGACACGCCGCGCTACTCAGCGTGGTCACATGAGGAGGAAATACTGTGTCATCGCCCTGCGACCCCCAGCACGCTCCCGCCGGTGATGTGGGCGTAGCGCTCATGATGATCGACTCTCAACTCAAATCCGTCTACGACGGCAAGAGCAAGGCAGACCCCGGCCAGCAGGCGCTGATCAAACAACTCACCGCGTCCCTCGGCCCCAAGGGAGTCGACGACGTGCTGGACGGTGCGTGCACGCTCATCTTCATGTTCATGCAGTGGCTGCGGATGGCCTACGAGGACCACGACAAGGACGTCATCGCGCACGTGGTGCCCAACCTCGTGACCTCGATGCGCATGATGCCCAAGAGTGTCCGCCCTGAGGCCATTCCCACCATGGCCGGCATGGTTGTCGCCGCAGGCACCGGCCTGAGCCCCAGCCTGTGGCGCAAGCAGTACGGGTACTGGACGAAGGACGAGATGACTCCTCTGGAAGCCACCGCCTTCCTGCTCGCGGAGCACATCAACCGCCTCACCGACGACCCGGACTTCGCCACCCGCATGATCACCGAAGCGCTGTCCTCGTCGGACGAGGACTGACGCGCCACATCGTCCGCGAGTACTCCCACGGACCCCCAGGCCACCTCGCGCGAAACGATCTTCGCGGAACTCCGGTCAGACCCGACTTCAAGGATCCGGCCGCAGTTCCGTGGCGGCCTACGCCCTCACGCCTCGTGCTGATGCTTGTGCAGGGCTGTGCCGGCCCGGAAGCGGAGCCGTCCGCAGCGGTCCTTGTCTTCCTCGGTCGCGTCGTCGGCGCAACAGCAGTGCTGCGCCAGCCACCGCAGGTCCTCCGGGTCGAGCCACAGAGCGATACGGCCTTGTGCGGCCTCCGCTCGCGGATCCGTGGGCTGTGGCGACTTCATGGGTCCTGACCGTACGCCAGCCCTCGGCGTCGCATTGTGGCTGAGGTTCCGGGTGCGACGGAATGCGAACGAGGCCCCGGCTACGTAGGCGACAGCAACCTTTCGGTGCGTCGGGCCTCACGTTCGGCGTGAGTTGGGGAACAGACCGTTGAGCTCGGGGAAGGTCATGGCGTCGGCGAGCGGGCGGTAGTCGCCGGTGTCGTACAGCTGCTGTGCGGCGCGTCGGGTGGCCGCGTAGGCGGTCTGGGCGATGCCGGAGCCGAGGCTGACGCGCGCGACGCCGAGGGCGCCCAGCTCGGCGACGTCCGGCGCTCCGGGGCCGGCCATGATGTTCAGCGGTACGGAGATACCGGCCGCCAGTTCCGCGATGGTGTCGCGGTCGGTGACGCCGGGGACGAAGATGCCATCGGCGCCGGCGTCCGCGTACCTGCGTGCCCGCTCCAGGGTGTCTTTCAGCCGGGTGCTGGGCTCACCGAGGCGGAACAGGTAGGTGTCGATCCGGGCATTGAGGAAGAGCGGCACGCCCGCTCGCTCCGCCGCGCCCCGGGCCGCCGTCAGCCGTGCCCCGAGTTCGGCCGGAGGCCGGGTACCGTCCTCGATGTTGACGCCCACGGCACCTGCTTCCAGCACCCTCGTGACGGTCTCGGCGACAGTGGCCGCGTCCGGCCCGTACCCGCCCTCGATGTCGGCGGTGACCGGCACCTCAACCGCCGCGACGATGCGAGCGATCAGGTCCAGCACCCGGTCGGGAGAGACGGTCTCCCCGTCCGGGCAGCCCAGCGACCAGGCGACTCCGGCGCTGGTGGTGGCGAGGGCGGGCGCACCCGCGGCCTCGATGACACGGGCACTCGCGACGTCCCAGGCGTTGGCGAGCGCGAGGGGGCGTGCGGGGCTGTGGAGGGAGCGGAAGAGCACGGCCTTGTCCGTCTGCGCAGTGATCATGTGGTCAGCCAATCACTGCTCAAGCCTGCTGTCCGGCAGAAATCCGACACGCACGTCGCCCCAAGTGGTCGTCTCCACACGCCCCTGGCCGCTGCGGCCAGGCACATTCCTGCGGCGCGGCACAGCTACCCACGCTCGGCCCCGTCCTCCAGCCCGACCGCGATGGTCGCTAGGTTCGGACCATGACGATCAGGTATGAGTGGCGAGGCGATGTCGACAACTCGGCTCTCAACGAGCTGCATGCTGAAGGGTTCGATCACCCGGTCGAGCAGACGGATTGGCGCGCGAGACTTCGACGTCACAGCCTCGGCTGGGTCTGCGCCTTGGAAGGTGATCGGTTGGTCGGGTTCGTCAACGTCGCTTGGGACGGCGGAGTCCACGCCTTCATCCTGGACACGGTCGTTGCTCAGCGCAGTCGTTCGAATGGAGTGGGAGCCGCGCTGATCAAGGCGGCTGCTGAGGGATGTCGTGCCGCAGGGTGTGAGTGGCTGCATGTCGACTTCGACGAGCACTTGCGATCGTTCTACTTCGATGCCTGCGGTTTCAAAGAGACGGCGGCCGGGCTGATCGCCTTGTGACCTTGGGCCTTCCGGCCGTTGGCAACTGCAGGCCGCTGTCAGCACATAAGCGGGCCAGGAACCGCACCCGCTTCGCATACTGGCCGACATGGCCACCTATGACTCTCTCCGACGTCGGAGCGGGCACGGGCTCGTCGTCCTGGCGTGGGACCAGCACATCTTCCGTGAGCGTTTCTGGCTCGTCCGGGACTATCTCCCTGAGGCAGCCGCGTTCGACGACACCCGCGCCATACCGACCGACCACTTGGCCGACCTGCTCGGCGGGCCTAGCGGCCCATGTGAGGGTCAAGGCGAGCGCTGTCCACGAACAGAGCTGCATGGACTGAACCGGCGGCACCGCAGTCATGCGGTGCCGCCGATGCTTTGCAACCTGCCAATCAGGACATTTTCCTGATATCGCCGTTTGGTTTAGGGCGTGTCGATTGAGTCACCCCGACACTCGTCAGTACCGTGTGATATAGCCAAGCATCACCGCAGGTCAAGCAATCGACTGGCCTTCAACGGCCATTGATTGCCGGAGTTCGACACCGTCACCATCGACGTGCACAACACCAAGGCAAACGCCGATGGATACTTACTGTCAGGGCCGTGCCCTGCAGGGGCTAGCAATTCCGAAAGAGCGTGCCTGTTCTTTCGGACAAGCCCTCGGGTGCGCCCTCCAAGTAACCAAGGAGGACTATGTCCATCCAGGGTTTCGGTGAACTGTCTGTACTCGATGTCCACCCTCTCCAAACCGTTGCCTGCACGACTGACAGCTGCCGCAAAACCGTGATCGCCCTGGCAGGTGTACTGGCCTGCGTGGTCAACGGCGACACAATGACCCGTGTGCTGCATGAGGCCACCTGGTTGGTGGTGGCGATCGCCATCCTCATCCTCGTGCAGCCCGTCGCGGCCTACCTGTCCCGGAAGGCTGCCAGGCCTCTCGCCACTCGTGGCATCAACGCCTGACACCCACAGCGACGCACACACACGGGCAGATCAGTGCGGACTCAACGACCGGTCCCGGGCCGTATGGCTGTCAGTTACCGGGTCCTCGGCCCGGGACCGGCCGGCCATGCGCACTCGACCCGGCCGAGCTTGAGACCATGATCCGTATGACTCACACGAATGGCTCCGCGACTCGGGCCGGGGACATGGCGGAAGCCCTCTTCACTCGCTCCGGGGGCGTCGGCTCAGAGCCTGTATCCATCCTGACCTACCCTGCCGGGGCGGATCGTCTCACCCGCCGTGAGGCGCTGCGCCCCGTCTACGACGAGGTCGTGGCGCGTATCGGCGCGCCAACCCTGCTCGGTGGCGCCGTCAACGGGCCGAGTGTGCGCTGGTGCACCCCTGAACGGGTCCTGCTGCTGTCCGGTGACCACACCCAGGTCCAGCTGTCGGTGCATGACGCCGACGCGTTCGAACGTGACGAATGGCGGACCTTCGACCGAACCCACCCTGGGCGCAGCGGGCAGCCACACGGTTTCGACGCGCTGCCCTACATATGGCAGCTCGACCGCAAGGGTCCTGGGCTCGCCCCGTCGTGGACGTACAACGGAATGATCGTCGCCGGTAGCTGGGATCATGCGGTCACGGGCCTTGAGCTGATGCTCGCCGCATGGGTGGAGCAGTATCCCGTCCAGGCCCCAGGGGACTGGATCGGCTTCAACCTGTGGACGTCCCGCGACTGGGGCCGCGACATGATCGTGTCGTACTCACCGGGCGACCATGGGCGCGAGTTGGCCGTCGGCGTCCATGACCGGGGCACCGAACAGACCGAGGAGCGACAGGCGCAGATGCGTGAGCGCGGATGGCGCGTCCAGGAGGACTACCAGTGGTGGCGTACGGCGTTGCCGGAAACGGACCCTGACGCGCCACGGCTGATCGCCGAGCTCACCATCGCCGAGTGCCGCGCCCGCAAAGCCACCTGCCCGGACGAGCTGAAGGCACACGACATCAGCGCGGGCGACGACGGTGAGCTGTGGCTCACCGGCCTGGGCCTGCGAACGCACCCGTCCCGTGGCGAGCACTTCTGAACACCGCAGCCCGTACAGCCATCCAGCCAGCAGACCGCTACAGCTGGAGACGGCGAAGATCGGGGCCCTTCCGGCTCCGTCCCAGGCGGTTTCGTTCGGATCAGCAGGCCGGACTCGGACGGTGCTGCCAGCCCCCGCTGAGACTGCTGCGTCGGCGCCGGTTCAGTACGCCGATGAGAGTGGCCAGATCGGCGGCGCCTGCGGGGTCGTCCGCATAGCGGGTGGTCTGGAGGGGGCCCACCTCCGGAAGGACGATGTCCTGACGAGCCAGGACGTGGACCAGGGTCAGCAGGGCCGCACGGGCATTGCCGTCGGTGAAAGGGTGGAAGAACGCCACGTCGAGGTATGCACGGGCCGCGCGGGCCGCCAGCGGTACGCCCGGCTCGGTCGCCTCACGCAGGCAGGCGGCGAAGTCGGCCCGGGTGCGGACGGTCAGGCCGTATCGCTCGGTTCCGTTCTTCGCATAGGCATCGCCCGTGCGGAACGACGCCCGTGCCACCCCAAGGACCACTCGCTGCCAGCCGGCCAGCAGGGTGAAGTCCAGCGGGGCGCGGCGTGCGGCGTCGGCGCGGGCGAGGCTGTAGGCGGAGAGAAGGCGTTCGGCACGGATCGCGTCGCGATGGTGGACGGGCCCTGCGCACCAGTCCCGGAACCCGTCCCGCTCGGGCGGTTCCCTCCGCAAGGCGGGGGCTTGGCTCCAGTCGGTCTCGCGGCGTACGCGCAGCCAGGTCGTGAGGCTGTCAGTGGCGGTCATGGAACTCCTCCAGGGAGGCCCACTCGCGGTGGTCGCGGTAGGGGACAAGGCCGGTGAGGCCGACGGCGAGGTCTTCACCGACCGATTCGATCAGTGTCTGCCCGGGAGTCACCCAGCTCTCGAACCGACCGCCGATCGCGGCCTCCACCGCCTGACCTGCTTCGGTCTCCTCCATGCCGGTGGTGGTGAGGAACCAGCGCAGGACCAGCGCTGCCTGCCTCTGCCAACCGCCTTCCGCGCCTGAGTCCAGGGCGAATGTGACAAGCCGGACGCAGGCTCGCTCCAGATGCCAACTGCGGTCCTCGGGAGAGGCCTCCGGCGGCGGCGCGAGTTCCGCGAAGCGCTGAGCCAGCCTCTCCAGCCACTCCCGCCATTCCAGCAGGGCGGCGACAACGCGGTCTGCGGTCTCATCGGGAGTCGTCACCGAGGCGGCCCCGGAGACCCAGCTGCCGACGACCCCGCCGTGCCGATAGCACCAGTTCCATCCCTGAGCCCAGCTCCCGTAGCGCTCTCGGACGAGGGCGTCCACCTGCTGTTCACACCAACTCTCGCCCTGCCACCAGCCGTTCATGCCGGAGAGCACAGGTGGCACCCACTCGCGGACCAGCGCGCGCAGGTGGGCTTCTTCGTCCTCGTCCCAGGCGAAGGGGTGGCGGGCCGGGTCGACATCGTCCCAGTTCCTCAGAAATCCGGCGCGGGGTACACGGTTCGCCGGGAAAGGCAGGGTGTCTCGGTTGTATACCAGGGCCGGCCCGCTCTCCTTCTCGCTGCACAGGGCCATCAGTGTCTGTCCCGAGGACCGGGCCGGCCAATGAATTTCCGGACCCCGAGTGATCGGCTACGGCGTGCACTGGCCATGAGCGCAGGTCCGCGGGTGGCGTCCGTCCTCCCGCGGGACGGGCCTCATTGCTCTCGAACGCCGGGCCGGTGCACCTCCGCCTCCGCGCCCGCTGCCTGTGCCGCGTCGGCGATGGCCTGGAGTGCGGCGAGGTGGCGCTTGAGTGCCGTGCGGCCGGCCGGGGTCAGCGCCAGCCAGGTACGCGGGCGGCGGCCGACTGCTCCTTTGCGGATCTTGAGGTACCCGGCCTCCTCCAGGGCGGTCGCGATGCGGCTGACGCTCGCGTCGGACACCTGGCAGTACGCGCGGACCGCGGCGAACTCGGCTTCGGCGCAGCCGGCGAGGAAGGCCATCATGGTCAGTCGCGTCGGATGGTGGATGACCTGGTCCAGCGCCGGTGACTCCGCTGGGTTCATTCCGTGTGCCCCGATGTCCTCAGCGTCGCCCGCGCCTCGGCGCCCAGGGCGTTCTTGCGGGTTTCCCGCCACCACAGGGAACCTCCGCCGAGTACTCCCAGCGCGACAGCGCCCACGCTCTGCCCGAACGCGAGGTACGCGAGGGCTGCGCCCCCGTAGGCGACCACCGGGAGGAATTCGAGCAGCATGCGCTGCCCATGGGTGCCACGCGGCGGCCAGGATCGGACCCGCATGCGGAGTACCCGGACCGCGCACATGACCGGGAAGGCGGCCAGCGCCGCGATGGTGACGAGCAGCAGCGCGAACCTGCGGGCCGCACTGTCCGCCTCGTACAGGAGCGGCCCGGCGGCCAGGGCCATCCCGACTCCGTGCGTGATGCCCGCCGTCGGGGCCCACCACGCGGGCGTGGGAGGCGGTGTGTTGGCGGTCAGCCGGGCCCGCTCCGCGGCCTGCAGATCACCCCGGGCCCTGGCTGAGGCGTAGTACTCGCTGCTCGACATGGACTCCCCGTTTCTTCGTCCTTCAGCTTCACCTCATTCTTGCATCTACTTTTGTGAGACGAAAGTACTTCCGGCTACGCGTCGCTTCGATGGACAGCCGCTTCACCGGACGGACCAGGTCAGAGAGTTGGCTGCCCGGGCGCGTGCCGCCGGGTCCCGCAGGGCCGTCGTACCGTCGGTCACGGTCGCGGTGACGCGGTGGCCGTGGCCACGGACGCCCAGTGCGCGTGGGGTCACCGTCCGGGCCCCGGCCGCCCACGGGACTTCCCTGCCGTCGACGTACCAGGTGAGACGGAGGTCGGCGAGGCCGGTCAGCCGGGCGAGGCGGACCGTGAGCGGCCGGTCACGGCTGACCGGCCCGGCGGTGGGGACGCGGGAGGTCAGCGCGTCCGCGTCGGCGTAGAACCCGGCGATCATCGCCTCGCGTCCGACGACGTTGAACTCGGTCGACGCCAGGGTGCGCATGAGGGACGTGTCGGTCGGGCGGTGGATGCCGGTCTCGTAGTAGCCGCCGCCCTCGTACGTGCCGACGACCGAGCCGGTCGGGTCCTGGACGCCCAGCCAGCGGTGCCACTTCGCCGCGGCCGGGTCGCGCTGGAGGGTGAGGTTGGCCGCGGCGGGCTCCTCGGCATAGGGGTAGGCGCCGTAGCCCGCGTACTGGTACTCGTCGGCCAGCCCGCCTATGGAGTGGCCCAGTTCGTGGGCGCCTATGAGGTACGAGCGGTCGTTGTCGGAGGACATCGTCGCCACACCGTGGAAGGGTGAGCCCGGCGGCAGGTCGGGGGTGGAGTAGCCGGCCCCGCCGTACTTGGCGGAGTTGGCGACGACGAAGACGACATCGGCGTCCGGGGCCAGGCCGGCATACCGTGTGACCGCGTCGGTGTCCACGCACAGCAGGCGTTCGAGGCCGTCGCAGAAGAAGGCGGAGCCCAGCGCGGTGTCCTTCACGACGTCGGCCGTCGGGTCGCCGGAGACACCGGACTCCGCGGATACGGCACCGACCAGCCAGACGTTGAAGAGACCGCGGTAGCTCCGGTACGGCTCGACACCGAAGATCGCGTCCAGCTTCTCCTCGGCGTCGGCGGCGAACTCGTCCTGCTCGTCGGCGGTGTAGCCGTCGCCCATCACCACGAGGTCGAGCCGCCCGGACACCGGACCCGTGCGCTGGAGCGGACGCACGGCCGGGCGGGCGCCCTCCGGGGCCGTGTCCGTCGGGGCCGGCGCGCGGTGCGCGATCCGTCCCATCGGCGCGTCCGCCGGGACGGTCACCCGGCGGGGCTCGGCCCCCGGACCGGGGAAGTACTCGACGTGCCTGGCCTGTTGCGGCGGGGTCGCGGCCTCGGCCGTCCCCGGGTTCGCCCCGCCGGCCAGCACCGCCACGGCGACGAAGGCGGCTCCGGCAGCGCTGGCCCAACGGCTGCGCGATCTTGCGCGGTGTGACACGGCGACCTCGCTCAAGTATCTGGTTAAGTGGACTTAACAGCCCGCTTAACATAGGGGCGAGGCCGTCAACGAGCAAGAGCCATAGGGCTGTTGACGCACACAGCGGTGGCCGGGCGCCCCTGGGGTGTGCGTGGACGGCCGGACCTGGGAATCGCGTCGCCGCGGCTCGTCCCCCGTCGTCACGGCGCGCACGTCTCACAGCTCACCCGTTCTTCGGGCGGGCCGTACGTGAAGCTGCATGTCTGGGGCCCGACGTCGAACCGTCGCCCGCGCAGGTCGGCTGAACCTGCCGTGGAGTAGTCGGACGTGCGCACGGCCTGGCCCCGGGTGAGGCTGGTGTCATGCTCGCACCCGTGATCGTTCACCCACCATCGCCGGCAGACGGCCTCCGGTTAAGGGTTGGGCCATGGCTGAACATCGCGTGATCGT
This sequence comes from Streptomyces sp. NPDC046727, assembly GCF_040645635.1. Classification (NCBI taxonomy): domain Bacteria; kingdom Bacillati; phylum Actinomycetota; class Actinomycetes; order Kitasatosporales; family Streptomycetaceae; genus Streptomyces; species Streptomyces sp. NPDC046727. The sequence continues at coordinate 86,683 of NZ_JBEYYR010000032.1, read as the reverse complement.
GTTTCCGCCGTCCGAGGGCGGTGGCCGGCGTGTTCAGGTCAACGGTGAGACTCTCGGGACGGCGTTCAGCCTGCACGACCTGGCGGTGTTCCTGGAACGGGCCGGTCTGGACTGCGCGGACGAGCTGGACGTTGCCGAGTCGCCGGTGATCGAGTGGCATGGGGGTGGACCGGAGGTGTGGCGGGGGACGCTGTGACAGAGACGCTGGCCCGGTGGCTCGGCAGCCGGCCCCACGCGACGGGGTCAGGTGTTCACGGGTGGGTCGGTGAGCAGGTCGTCCGCATACTCGCCGGTGACGAGGTAGACGACACGCTGGGCCACTGCCACGGCATGGTCGGCGAACCGTTCGTAGTAGCGGCCGACGAGAGTGGCGTCCACGGCCGTCTGGACGCCGTGGTGCCACCGGTCGTCCATGAGGTGCTGGAAGATCGCGCGGTGCAGTTCGTCCATGCGGTCGTCGTCCTGCTCCAGCCGGCGTGCCGCGTCCACGTCGTGGGTGATGAGCACCTCGGCGGCCTGCGCCATCAGGCGCTGCGCGAGCTGCCCCATCTCCAGGATCGTGCGGCGCAGATCGGGTGGAACCGCTCGCTCGGGATGCCGCAGCCGGGCCAGCTTCGCCACATGCTGCGCGAGGTCTCCCGACCGCTCCAGGTCGGCGCTCATCCGGAGTGAGGTGACCACGATCCGCAGGTCCGTTGCGACCGGCTGCTGCCGTGCCAGCAGCGCGATCGCCCGGTTCTCCAGGTGACGCTGCAGTTCGTCGACGCTGTCGTCTTTCGAGATCACATCCTCGGCAAGCTGTAGATCGGCATCGAGGAGGGCCGCGGTGGCTCGGCCCATGGCCGAGCCGACCAGGTTCGCCATTTCCACGAGGCCGTCTGTGATCGACTCCAGCTCTTCGTGGTAGTGCTCTCGCATCGCGCGCCTCCGTGAACAGTCGCTCGTTCCCCAGCTTCCACCGACTGTCGGATTTCCACACTCTGTACATGGCCCGAGCCCGCCGACAGCCGGGACCGCCTGAGCACCACCCTGGCGCCGGAGGCGGCCGCCGCCGTCCGCTCGGCCTCGCAGGCCATCGACCGGCTGCGTTCGCACGGTGCGGGCGGGACTGGTCGACACCCTGGAGCGCGACGGCCTGGCCCGGCGGGTCCAGAACCAGCGCGACCGCAGGTCGGTGCGCGTCCGGATCGCCCCGGCCGGACGGGAGCGGCTGGATGCCTTCCGGCAACCGACGCGGCGTGCCATGTCCGCCGTCTTCCGGACCGGCTTCCTGATCCGACCTCCGGAGCACCCCACGCCCACGGGCTCACCCGTCCGCGAGACCGTCAAGGTGTACTCCGAGCTGTACGGCGCCCCCCGGCTGCCTGTCGAGTTCGCACGAGGCCGCCCGGCAGGCCCGGTTCCGCGACGCGGGCGGGTGCCGCCACCGCCTCCGTGAACAACTCCACCGCCCAGGCCGGTGCGGCGAGTTGGAGCCCGGCCCAGGGCACCGCGACGCCCACGACGCGGTCGCGGGTACGCCGGCCCCCTCGGCCGATCTCCTCACGCCACCGACCTTACCGATCGACCGTCTGCTAAATTGGCGAACGCTCGTACGGTAAGTGACCGATGGAGGGGATGTTCGTATGCGTATCCGCTGGCTGGGCTGGGCCGGAGTCGAACTCGAAGCGCAGGGTGAGAGCCTGGTCATCGACCTGCTCGGGCGGCCCGAAGGCGTCCTGGAGGGGACGCCGCTCTCGGGAGTGCCGCTGCCGAAGGTCGTGCCGCCGCGAGCGGAAGGCCATGTGCTCGCCGGACTGTGCACCCACCTCCACCGCGACCACACCGACGCCGGCGCCTTGGCCCGCGCGCTGCGCCCCGGTGGAACGGTGCTGCACCCCGAGTCCTTCGGCGGCGACGACCACGAGAACCTCTGGACGCTCAGGGCCGAGGCCGAACTCGCCGCCCACGACCTGCCCCGGCGGCCCATGCGTCTGTGGGAGACCACGACCATCGGCCCCTTCACCATCGCCGCCGTCCCCGCCGTCGACACCCTCGGCGACCCCCAGGTCTCCTGGGCCGTCGAAGCCGATGGCACCCGTGTGATCCATCTGGGCGACACCATGTACCACGGCTACTGGTGGCGGGCCGCCCACCGCTACGGCCCCTTCGACGCCGTCCTCACACCCATCAACGGACCGACCGTCTGCTTCCCGCACTGCCAGCCGCCCAGCCCCTACCCGGCCGCGCTGGACGCCCGGCACGCCGCCGTCGCCGCCCGCCTCCTGCAGGCGAGGACCGCGATACCGATGCACTACGACGGCTTCCACGCCGACGGCTTCTACACCACGCAGCCCGACGAGCTCGCGCGCTTCCTCGAAGCGGCCGACGGCGAGCCCTACGAGGTCCTCACCCCGGGTCTGGGTGAGGAGCTGACCCTCTGAACCGTCGCAGCAGGCGGCCGGGTCGGTCCGGTGGCGGGGCTACTGCCGGAGCCCCGTGCGCCGGCCGGCCGGGAAGGCCTCATCATCTCGGCGATGTCGGGGTCGGCGAGCCGGACGTAACGGTTCCGGCCCTTGCGTTCCTCGGCCCGTAGGCCGCCGGCCACCAACCGGTGCAGGTGGCTCGTCGCGGTCGACGGGGCGACGCCGGCCAGACGGGCCAGGTCCGTCGCCGTCCAGGCCCGCCCGTCCAGGAGCGCGAGGCAGAACGCCGCGCGCGTGCGGTCGGCCAGGCGGCCCGCCAGGGCGGCGAGATCCGGCTCTTCGGCGTGCACGTCGGGGCTGGTCATCGCGCCATTGTCGGCGGCCGTCACTTCGACGCCCGTCGAAGCGTCGCGCCCCTAGCGTGCTTCCCATGACGACTGACACGCATCAAGTGATCCGGCCGAGCATTCTCTACTTCGGAACACCGGTGGTCCTGCTCACCACGGAGAACGAGGACGGGACGTTCAACCTCGCTCCGATCTCCTCCGCCTGGGCACTGGGACGGCACATCGTCCTGGGCCTGGGCAGCGAGAGCCAGACCGTGCGCAATCTGGCCGAGCGACCGGATGTGGTGATCAGCCTTGCCTCGCCCGAGCTGTGGGAGCAGGTGGAGAGCCTGGCACCGCTCACCGGCGCCGATCCCGTGCCCCAGGGCAAGCGGGCGGTGTACCGGTACGAGCGCGACAAGTTCTCCGCCGCCGGGCTGACCCCGCAGCCCTCTGACCTGGTACGCCCGCCTCGGGTTGCCGAGTGCCTCCTCCAGCTGGAGGCGAGGTCCGTCGCGATGACCCCGGGCGGGGAGGGCAGCTTCCGCTCCGTCGAGTGCGAGGTCGTCCGGGTCCATGCCGACGAGCGCATCGTCGTACCCGGCACACACCACATCGACCCCGGTGTGTGGAGCCCGCTCATCTACAACTTCCGCCACTACCACGGGCTCGCTCCGGAGCTCGGCCACGGCTTCCGTTCGGAGACGGCCAGGGCCGCGGCACGCGTAGGGTGACTCACTCGGCCGGCTGTGTTCCGCAGGCGGCGGCGCTCAGGCGGTGAGGCCCCGATGGCCGGCTCCTCGGAGGTGTCTGGGCGGGCGGGTTCGGCTTCGCTGGGTGAAGCTGAGAGCGTGAGCATCACTAGCGAGCGCCCGGTAAGTGCGCAGCAGATCTACGCAGCGCTGGCTGCTCTGTCGGCTGAGCCGGCGGCACATCCGGAGAAGCGGCCCGAGGGGCCGCAGGAAGAAGACCGCCTGCAACTGCTGGGGAGTCTGCTGGCGAAAACGGAGCTGGAGATCACCGCCGCGACCCGTCTGAGCGAGGAGGACGAGGTCGAGGACGTTCTTGAGACGTTGCTCGGCTGGGGGGAACAGCTGGGAGCGGATCCCGGCGTCGCGATCAACGTCCTGACGAACAGGTTGCAGCGCACCGCGCTGCAGGTCTCCGAACCCGAGGCGGAAGAGCTGCCCCCCGGGCGGGAGGCCGCCTTCGCCGCCGTCATGACAGCGGTGTACGCGCTCAGCGCCCAGTTCCATGCGGAGCGCGGCGATACCGAGGGAACCCGACACGCTCTGAGCGGGGCGGAAGAAGCCCTCATCGACATCCTGCAAGGCATGCATGACCTGCGCGTCGCCATCGGTGACGCGCCCGCGTCGGAGGACGAAGAGGACAGCTGACCCGCTCGGCTCGCCACCCGCAGAAGTGCCTTCGCAACCGCCGCCGTCCCCGGTCCGGCCTGGACGGGGACGGCGGCGGGACGGGGTCAGCCCTTGAGCTTCTCCAGGTCCACGATCTCGTCGGCCGCCGGGGGCGTGACGGTGACGGGCTCGTTGAACGCCGAGAAGTCGAAGGAGCCGGGCTCCTTGCCGCCCTCGACGGTCATCCTGAGCGCGTAGGGCTCTCCCTCGGCGGACACGAGGAGGGTCATCGTCTCGGCGCCGTCCTTCCCGGTGAGCGTCACGGCGGGCTTGCCGTTGACCTCGGTGTCCGCGCCCCTGGTGAGACGGCTGTCCTTCTCGTCCTTCTCGAACATGCCGTCGATGTCACAGAAGGGGAACTTGTCGTCCTCCTTCGCCTGCTCCGCCGGCACCTTGAACCAGCGGCCCTTCAGCAGCTCGACGAGGGCCTTCGTATCCTCGGACGAGGAGCCGTCCTCGCTGCCCATCTGCTGCCAGAACTTCTCGTCGCCCTTCATGTAGGTGGCGCCGCCGACCTCACGGAAACCGGCGGACGCGCCCCCGGAAGTGAAGGTCCCCTGGCAGCTGCCCTTCTTGGCGACGGCGAAGTCGAAGGTCACCTGCTCGCCGTCGGAGCGCATGTTGCCCTTGCCCTTGAACGACTTCAGCTCCGTCATGGCCACCCGGGCCTTCTCGGAGATCTGGGCCGCGGTGAGACCCTCGAACGGCTTCGCCGACTTCGTGGGCGACGGGCTGGCGGTGGCGGAGTTGCCCGCGCCCTTGGAGTCGTCCTTCTTGTCACCCCCGCACGCGGTGAGCGTCATCACCGCCGTCGCGCAGAGGGCTGCCGTAGCCAGAAGAGTGCGATTGTTCACCTTTGTTACCCCTTAAACATTCCTCGTCGCTGATCCGACTCGGCGGGGGCGCAAAGGGATGCGACGATCGGCGGGTGATCTGGCTCACACCTACCCTCCGTCGGTCAGCTGTGCGGCGGCGTTGTCCAGCAGGGTGTCCAGGACGACCGGGTAGGCGCTGTGGGGCATGCGGGCGGCCAGCAGGCGGGCGGTCGCGGCGATGTGGGGGTACGACTCCGCGGGGAGCCGGGCGTACGTGGAGGTCCACATCTCCTCGTCCGTCGCGCGGGCCTCTTCCGCCAGGGCGAGTGCTCCGGCGTCGAGGGCGGCGAAGGCGAGGCTCAGGTCGATGAAGGCGTGGTAGAGGCGGACCGCGGTGACGTCGGAGAAGCCGGCGGTGCGCAGGATGCCGAGGATCGTCTCGTCGACCGCGATCTCGCGGGGCCGGCCGGTGACCCGGCTCGCGGTCAGGGCAGCGGCCTGGGGGTGGGCGAGGTACGACGCGTGGATGGCGAGGCCGAGGGCGCGCAGGTCGGCCCGCCACTCGCCGGTGGCGGACCAGCTGTCCAGCGCGCGCCCCATCAGCTCCTCGCCGATGGCGCGGGTGAGGTCGTCCATGCCGGCGAAGTAGCGGTAGAGGGTGCTGGGGTCGGCGCCGAGGGCGGTGCCCAGCCGGCGCGCGGTGAGGCCGGTGGTGCCGTGCTCCCGCAGCACCCGTAGCGCGGTGTGCACGATGAGCCTCTCGGACAGCACGGTGCCCTGCTGTGTCGGCCGGCGCCTGCGACGCGCCGATTCCGGCACCACTTGCTTGGCCATGCGGACCACTCCACCTCATCGCTACGACCGCGACCCTTATGCCAACGCTGTTGACCCTACAGGGGCCCATCCCGTTGCATCAGGGCATCTCGTTGGCCGTACTTGAGGAGAAAGGTGTGTGGACATGCGCGTACTGCTGGTGGGCGCGGGCGGGGTGGGAACCGCCATCACCCGGATCGCGGCCCGTCGCGGCTTTGTGACCCGCATGGTCGTGGCCGACTACGACCTGACCAGGGCCGAGGCCGCCGTCGCCGCACTGAAGGAGCACGCCGACCGGTTCAGCGCGCGGCGCCTGGACGCTTCCGACGAGGACGGCGTACGCCGGCTGCTCGCCGAGGAGCGCTGCGACGTCCTGCTGAACGCCACCGACCCGCGGTTCGTGATGCCCCTGTTCCGCGCGGCACTCGCGGCGGGTGTGCACTACCTGGACATGGCGATGTCCCTGTCCGCCCCGCACCCCGAGCGCCCGTACGAGGAGTGCGGGGTCAAGCTCGGCGACGGCCAGTTCGAGCTGGCGGACCGGTGGGCGGACTCCGGCCGGCTGGCCCTGGTCGGCATGGGGGTGGAACCCGGTCTGTCCGACGTCTTCGCCCGGTACGCCGCGGACGAACTCTTCGACGAGATCGAGGAGATCGGTGTCCGCGACGGTGCGAACCTGACCGTGGAGGGCTACGGCTTCGCCCCGTCCTTCAGCATCTGGACCACCATCGAGGAGTGCCTGAACCCTCCTGTGGTCTACGAGAAGGAGCGCGGCTGGTTCACCACCGCGCCGTTCAGTGAGCCGGAGGTCTTCGACTTCCCCGAGGGCATCGGCCCGGTGGAGTGCGTGAACGTGGAGCACGAGGAGGTGCTGCTGATCCCGCGCTGGGTGGACGCTCGCCGGGTGACGTTCAAGTACGGCCTGGGCGACGACTTCATGGACAAGCTGAGGGCCCTGCACGAACTGGGCCTGGACGCCACCGCGAAGGTCACCGTCCCCGGCGAGGACGGGCCCGTGCGGGTGTCCCCGCGCGACGTGGTCGCCGCCTGCCTGCCCGACCCGGCCACCCTCGGCGAGCGGATGACCGGCAAGACCTGTGCGGGCACCTGGGTGAAGGGCACGAAGGACGGCGCTCCGCGCGAGGTGTACCTCTACCACGTGGTCGACAACCAGTGGTCGATGCGCGAGTACGGCTCCCAGGCCGTGGTCTGGCAGACGGCCCTCAACCCGGTCGTCGCCCTGGAGCTCCTCGCCACGGGCGTCTGGTCCGGCAAGGGTGTCCTCGGCCCCGAGGCGCTTCCGCCCCGCCCCTTCCTCGACCTGCTCGCCGAGTACGGCTCGCCGTGGGGCCTGCGCGAACAGGGCTGACACCGGCGGAGCAGCCGCCCGCTGATGTCCTCATGGCGGGCGGCCGGTGTCACGGTCGTCGGCTCACCGGCGTGGCCGGGTGGACCCGGTCGCCGGTTCCCGGCCCAGCTTCTCCTTCTCCGCCTTGAGCTTGCGCCACACCGTGCCGAGGGCCTCGATGTCGTGCTCGTCGAGCAGGTCGGTGAAGACCGGCGCCAGGACCTCACGACGGGTGGCGTCGGCCTGCTCGAAGACGCGACGGCCCTCGGCGGTGAGCGAGACCTCGACCGACCGCGCGTCGCGCTCCGAGGGCGTACGCGCCACCAGCCCGCGGGCCTGGAGGGCGTCCACGACCCGGGAGACCTGGCTGCGGCTGAGCATGGTGCTGTTGCCGAGGACGGAGGCGGGCACGGGTTCGGGGCTGGACACCAGCCACAGCATCACCTCGAACCAGGAGACGGGCAGATCGTGCGCCTTGACGAGGGCTCGGTCCACGCGCTCGGTCATCACCGTGCCGGCCCAGACCAGCCCGTAGAAGGCGTAGTCCGCGGCGGGCATCTCGGCCTGGGGCAGCTTCTTCGGCATGGATCAAGTATAGGCGTGTTGCGTGCGCACACACATAAAGCTATGTTGTGTGTGCACGCACACAAACTACGGAAGGGCTCCCCCATGTCCGCTGACTCTGCCGCCCCCCGCACCGTCCTGATCACCGGAACCTCCTCCGGTATCGGTCTCGCCGCCGCCGTCGCCGCCGCCCGGGCGGGCTGGCGTACGGTCGCCACCCTCCGCGACACCACCCGCGCCGACGCGCTGCGCAAGGCCGCCGCCGCAGCGGGCGTCGAACTCGACATCCGCCGGCTCGACGTGACCGACGAGGCATCCGTCGCCGCTGCCGTCGACGGCGTGATCGCCGACTACGGCCGCCTGGACGCCGTCGTCAACAACGCGGGAGCCGGCCACCTGGGCACCCTGGAGAACGACTCCATGGACGACATCCGCAACGTGATGGAGGTCAACTTCTTCGGCGTGCTGAACGTCTCCAAGGCAGCGCTGCCGCACCTGCGCGCCACCGGAGGCCGCCTGATCACCGTCACCAGTGTCGGCGGCGTCATCGGCCAGCCGTTCAACGAGGCCTACTGCGCGGCCAAGTTCGCCGTCGAGGGATACATGGAGAGCCTCGCCCCCGTCGCTGGGACGCTGGGCGTGAGCGTGTCCGTCGTGGAGCCCGGCGCCGTGGCCACCGAGTTCGTGAACAACATCGGCGTCGACCTCGACGCCCCGCTCGACGCCGGACCGTACACCGGCGCCCTGCGCCACTACATCGACCGCACCGTCGAGCAGTTCCTGGACGGCACCGCCCAGACCCCGGCCGGGGCGGCGGAGGCGGTCATGGAAGCTCTCCACGCCGACCGGCCCGCCTTCCGGATCCAGACCACCGACTGGGCCCGCACCTTCGTCGGCACCAAGCTGGCCGACACCGACGGCTCCGCGGTCCAGGGCCTCACCAGCGCCTGGGTCGCCTGACCGACCGCACTGCCCTCAGTCCCGGCACCGCATCTCCTCCGGGCGCCTCAGAGGGTGAGCAGACGGATGAGCAGCACCGTCACCGTGCCGACCGTGAACAGCGACCCCAGCACCACGCACAACAGGTCGACCGCCTTCATGTCCCAGCCCTCGATCACGAACCGGTGCGGGGCCTTCGGATCGTAGCGGACCACGACCTGCGCCCCCACGCCGAACCTGGGTCCCACCGTTGCGCGGCCGAACCTGGAGGAGTACTCGCACGTGCTTCCGTCCCCGGCCGTCCAGGCCGCGACCGGGTGGTAGAACGTGGCGCCCTCGTCGCTCCGCATGGCCTCGTGGCGGACGATCCGGGCCTTGGCATCGACACCGGTGCGGCGAAGCGCGCTGGCACGGCGGAGCCCGTGCACACCGAAGCCGAGGAAGACCACGCCGATCGTCAAGGGGATGAGAGAGAAAAGCCATGCACGTTCCATGTGCCATGCGACGCGTGCGCCGGGGGTGTCGGTTGCACGCCGAACGGCCGCTTCCTGTGACCGCGGGGCTATGCGGCCTTCTGGGAGGCGGCGGCCTCGGGGCGCAGGTCGTCGAGTGTGAGCCGGTGCGATGGCGGACCGGGCAGGACCACTCGGCGGTCGGTGTGCAGGTCGGGGCCGACGTGGACGAGTTCGCCGGGCTCCATCAGACGCCAGTGCGGGTTGTCGTCCATGCGTTCGCTGGCGACGATGACCGCGGGCTGGGCGGCCAGGTTGGCGGAGTGGATGCGCATACGGCCGTGGCTGCCGCTGTGGTCCAGATGGCGGCTGCCGTGCTGGCCGCCCGCCGGGCGCTCAAGGACGTACAGCTCATGGGTCTCCGGGTAACGCAAGGCCCACAGTTGATCGGGGGTGACAAGGATCAGGTTGAGGGCGTAGACAGGCAGGTTCCGGGCGACCCAGGCAGCGGCGTGCTCGATTCCGGCGGTGACGTCGCCGTCGTGCTCGCGGGTCTCCTGGGTGATCAGGGCGAAGAACCGCTCGGAGTCGGTGTCGCCCTTGACCAGTGTCCGGTCAGCACCCAGGCGGTCATCGAGCTGGTCCAGGCCCTCGATGACTCCGTTGTGCGCGAAGAGCCGTCCGTCCTGCTGGAAGGGGTGGGTGTTGCGGACATCCAGGCTGCCCGTGGAGGCGAAGCGGAGATGGGCCAGGAAGGTGACGGACTGCGCCTGGCGGGCGTCCTGAGCGAAAGCGCGGTCCTGGTAGGCCGCGATGGGGGCCTTGTCGATGTGTGGGGTGCCGTCGCCGGTGAAGTAGCCGAGGCCGGTGCCGTCCGGGTCGCGACGGCTCTGCCGGCTGAGGCTGTCGGGCGCGTCGAGGAGCCAGAAGGTGGCATGGGTGCGGCTCGGGGCACTGCTGAGGCCGAACAGGCGACACACGGGCAACCTCCTCGCTCGCCGGACAAACCGATTCTCGCAGGCGGCAGAGGGCATCGCCCACTTCAGCCGGCCTCGGCAGGGGGCACTGGCGGGGTGTCAGCTGTTAATGGTCGCGAAGGGCATGGGCTCGTCAAGGGCGACCACTCGGAAGCGTTCGGCAACGACGAGAGTGTCATCGTCGATGACCGGAGTGCGGCCCAGAAACTCGCTCACACCATCGCTCCGGAAGAACTCTTCATGGGCTGCCCGCCACTGCGCGACGTCGGCGTAACCGCGTCCCTCGGCTCGTGCGAAGTCGTCGTCGATCTCCTTCACAGGTACGACGCGCACGTCGACGAGCTCGATCGTGACGGCCGGACGGCCTTCGGAGTCAAGCACGGAGAATCGCTGACCGGCCATCGGTACCGCCTCTCCGGCGTGCTCGTAGATCTCCAGGAGACCGGTGAGCGCGGTCTTCCGGCCGCTCAGTATCGCCGCCACACCACGGTCACGTTCCGGACCGGGAAAGGCGAGTTCAAGGGTCGGAAGGTCGTCGTGTCCCATCGAGTGAGCCTACGAAGCCCGGTCACGTCGAGCAAGGGCGACCACCCCGCTCACGGCACCGGCACTGCTTCCGGGTGTCGGTCGTCTGTCGGGGGCCGTCGGTCCGATGTCGGCGGCTCGTCGGTGGGGGCTGGGACCTTTCTTGGAGAAGGCCGGCCGGAGCTCACCGGGCGGCCCCGATCATCCAGGAGCGACCATGCACACCCCTGTCACGATCATCGGCGCGGGACTCGGCGGACTCACGCTGGCCCGCGTCCTGCACCTCCATGGAATACCGGTCACGGTCTACGAGGCCGAGTCCTCCCCGGGGGCGCGGACGCAGGGCGGGATGCTCGACATCCACGACTACAACGGGCAGCTCGCCCTCAAGGCGGCCGGCCTGATGGACGAGTTCCGCGCCATCGTGCTGGAGGGACGCCAGGCGATGCGCGTCCTCGACCGGGACGGGACCGTCCTTCTCGACAAAGCCGACGACGGCACGGGCGGACGCCCCGAGGTGCAGCGCGGCGAGCTGCGGCAGATCCTGCTCGACTCGCTCCCGGCCGACACCGTCCGGTGGGGGCACAAGGTCAGCGTCGCCCGGGCCCTCGGCGAGGGGCGCCACGAGGTGACGTTCGCCGACGGCAGCACCGTCGTCACCGGGCTGCTGGTCGGCGCGGACGGGGCGTGGTCGCGGGTCCGGCCGCTGCTGTCCCCCGCGACACCCGCGTACTGCGGTACGTCGTGCGTCGAGACCTACCTGTTCGACGCCGACACCCGGCATCCCGCCACCGCGAAAGCCGTCGGCGGCGGGTCGATGATCGCGCCCGCGCCGGCCCAGGAGATCTTCGCTCACCGGGAAAGCGGCGACACCCTGCATGCCTACGTGATGCTGTCCCGGCCGCAGGACTGGTTCGCCGCCATCGATTTCACCGATGCCGACGCGGCCACCGCACGGATCGCCCAGGAATTCGACGGCTGGGCACCGGAACTCACCGCGCTGATCACCGACGGCGACACCGCGCCGGTCCTGCGCCCCATCTACGCTCTGCCGACCGGGCACCGGTGGGACCGGGTGCCGGGGGTGACCCTGCTCGGCGACGCCGCCCATCTGTCGGCCCCGAACGGCGAAGGCGCCAACCTGGCCATGCTCGACGGCGCCGAACTCGGCAAGGCCCTCGCCGCGCACCCCGACGACATCGAGGCCGCGCTCACCGAGTACGAGCAGGCCATGTTCCCGCGCAGCGCCGAGGGCGCCGCTGTCGACGGTGTGGAGTTGCCCGCGATCGACTCCGACGACAACACGGCTCAGGGCCTGATCGACATGTTCACCGAGAAGGACCGATGAGCCACTCAAGCCACGACCCGGCGCGGGTTGGACGCCCGCCCGGCCGACCGACCCGTGGCGTGGCCACCGTACGGCACCACCCTCATCTCGCGGTAGGACAGGGCGGGTTGAAGTCGGCCGCCGGGAAGTACCGTGTCCATTCGGCTCTGGTGATCCGCGGGTACGCGCTGTCGCAGACGCGGGCGGCGACGGCGTGCCACCGGGATTCCCATGCGCGGCGGTCACCCTGGCATGCCTCGACGTACGCGAGCGTGACACTCAGGCTCGGAAGCGTGCGCCAGGCTGCGGCGTCCGACAGTGTCGTGGACGCATAGTGCGCCCTTTGGGCCAGTACCCGACAGGGCGGCCGTCCTGCCGTCTCGCGCAGCTTCCGCAGGTCGGCCGCGAACCGTGTCAGCGGACCGGTGTCCGGGTCAAGCGGGCGTTCGGCGCGTGGCATGGCCTCCCTTTCCGTAGTCGCAACGCGGCGTCGATGTCCGGTCGTTGATGTCCGGCGTCCGCGTCCCGGCGCCGGACAACCCTCGGCGGCCAGGCATGGGCCAGCGCAATCGCGCACTGGCTACGAGGAGGAGAAGCATGAGAGCTGCGCAACGACTGGTGCCGCTGCTGGCGGCCATCGGGCTCGCGGTCGGCAGTGCCTTGACGGGGCCTCCGGCATACGCCGCGGCACCGCTGCTCAAGTCCAATCTGGTGAGCTGGAGTTGCAACGGAGCGCGGAGCCAGAGCTGGGACTTCTGAACGGTGGCCCGGCCCGGCACGTGAGGTGCGGGGCCGGGCCACGGTCACCTGGTACTCGCGCAGATCGTGCACTACGGCCCGAACCAACCCCCCGCCTCCACGACTTCACCCGGACAGAAGGAATGTCCCCCAGGCATAGGACTCGTGCGCCATGGACGAGGCCGGATCGGAACGGCTCGCAGTCACTCGGACGAGGCAACAGGCCTCCTGGACCAGCTGGGAGGCCAGGCCCTGGCCGGGTCAGTGACGCGGCGGATTCCGGCGCGGAGTGAGGGTGGCATGGGGGAGGGCGGGCGCGGGAAGACGGTCCCCCGGATACCCTTCGACGGCGCCGAAGCGGTCGGCAGCGTTGTGCCAGTCCTCGCGGGCCTTGGCAATGTCCTCGTGGCTGCGGCCGATGAAATTCCACCACATGACGATCTCTTCGTCGAAGGGGGTTCCGCCGAGGAGGACCGCCCGTGCGGTGTCGTCGGACTCGTTGGTCAGGGTGAGCGCGCCGGGGCCCGGGTGGACGTAGCCCAGCTCGGCGGGGCGCAGGAGGACGTCCGCCAGGCGGACAGCGCCCTGGTCGACGAGGAGGCCGTGCTCGAAGCCGGGGTCCACGATGAGCGTGACGGCCGCGCGCGGCCGGAGCACGATCTCGGCGCCCAGCAGCGGCGTGAAGGTCGGCACCGGGGAGGTGGACCCGGCGAGGGAGCCCAGGAAGACGCTGATCTCGGCGCCGTCGGTCCGTACGGGCTCGGGAGCGTAGTGCTGGAAGTCGCGTGCGGTGCCGCGGTGCTCCTCCGGCAGCGCCACCCACAGCTGGACGCCGTGCAGGATCGTGGTCCGCGGGGTGGAGACCTCCGAGTGACTGATGCCGTAGCCGCCGGTCATGAGGTTCAGCTCGCCGGGCCGTACGAAGGCGTGGCTGCCCAGGCTGTCGCGGTGTTCGATCTCCCCGCTGAAGAGCCAGCTCACCGTCTGCAGGCCGGTGTGGGGATGCGGGGCCACGTCCATGCCGCCGGTCGTGCTGACGTCGTCGGGGCCGTAGTGATCGGCGAAGCACCAGGCACCGATCAGGGTGCGGGCGCGCTGCGGCAGCGTCCGCCGCACCGTCATCGCGCGTGGCCCGCCGAGGGGTACGTCGCGGGGGGTCAGGACGTCGACCCGGGGCGCCCCGGCAGCCGGCTCGCCGTCCGCCTCCGTGCCGCATCGCACTTCGACGGGGTCGGTCTCGACATTGCTCATCGTGAATCACCTCTCAGCCCACACGGGCAGCTCGGTCCGCACCGACATCGTCAATTGTTCCACATTCAACCATCATGCGGCCGGGCAGGCTCACGGGCCATCGTGATGCGTCCACGGACAGAAAAACGCGTGCGCTGACGGACGCCTACGCATGCGCTCCCGGGCAACCCGGCACCCGGCACGTCACCGAGATCACCTCGATCCCGCGTCCGCCGGACGGGGTGGAGGAGGTCCTGGCGATGCTCTCGCGGCTCCTCGAAGCCCCCGAGACCATCCTGACCGAGGCCCATGACGCCGCCGCCCGCACCGCCGAGCTGGGCGACGATGGCACCAATGACCTGCTGGTCTCGCAGATCATCCGCACCGGCGAACACGCCAGCCGGGAGTCGCCGATGACCTCACCTCTGCGGGTGGCGCGCACCACGGCCGCGGTCGGCGCCGTTCATGCCCTTGGCGGCGGGCCAGATCGAGTCCATCCGGCGCGCGACTCGACGCCCGTAGAACAGGCTCAGCACCACGAAGACCACCACGGCACCCGTCCAGGACCCCGACTCGACGAGCACGAAGGCTGCGAAGAAGGCGTCGGCGGCGAGGCCGGCGCCCACGGCCCGGCTCACCGTCCCCCGCCGCCACAGCCGGCCCGGAACGAGCATCACCCGTTCACGGTGACCATCGCCCGACCCGGTCGCAACGACCGCACCGGCACGTCGACCCGGGCACACGCACACGGACCGGGGTGCCTGGTCACTGTCCTCGTAGGTCGCCGGGCGTGCGTGTCCACCGGGTGCGGGTGGCGCCGAAGCCCGTCTCGTGGTCCCAGATGTGGGTGCACGAAGGGCACTGCAGGTGGAGGAGGCTGCCGGTGTTCGACAGCAGGTAGCGCCAGTGGTCCGTGCACCTGCGCCGGTCCTCGCACCTGGGGCATCCCAGGTGGTCCCGACAGTTCGGGCAGGTCACCCAGGCCCGGCGTCCGATGTCCGCCTGGGGATCAAGCGGAAGCACGGCCGTCCCCGCGCTGCGGGAGGACACCGGCCGCGACGAGGGTGTCGTACAGCCGCTGCTGCTCCTCGTCGAGGCCCGAGTACAGCAGGTCGTACGCCGCCTCCTCGTCACGCATCACCTTGACGGGATCCCAGTCGGCGCCGAGTGACTCCATCACATGGGCCCGCCGGGTCATTTCATGGCCGGTGAGGTCGACGGCGAAGTCGACCGGCTCGTCAGGAAGTGCGGCATTTGAGGCGGACATACCACCGAACCTAGGTTCGCCTTCCCCGCTTCGACAAGAGCACGTGGGAGACATCACAGCAGGCCAGTGGTGCCCGGCCGCGCATTCCCGATCTCACGGATGCACGGTGTGTCCGGAACAGCGCACTTCCCGAAGGGCGGAGATCATGTCGCCGTATTCATCCACGCCGGAACCAGGGCTCGTGGACATGGGGGTGTCCGACGAGGTCGACTGCGGCACGATCCGCACAGCGATGCTGGGCCCGATGCAGGCCGCGAGGCATACGTGCGGCCGGGGCAGCTCTCCCCGCTCGACTCCGGGTCGGCGCTCGGCGGATTGCTGACACCGTTCCTGTCCCGGCTCGTGGAGGCCGCCGTGGCCCACCGCTGGGGGTTCACCAGCGCCTCCCACTTCAGCCGGGTGTTCCGGGCGGCTTACGGGGTCTCCCCCGCCGAGCGGCGATCCATCGCTGGCGCGACCACCTGTACCGGCTGGCCAGGACGGTGCCCGTGTTCATCCCGGAGATCCAGGCCGTGCCATGAAGCCGAGCGGTGAAATCCCGGTGCGGGACGGCGAGCGCCCTCGTTAGGGTTGCGCGCGTGGAATACGTGCGTTCGGCGGGGCCGACGGGTTTCAGGTAGCCCGCCAGGAGAGACCTGGCGGTTGCCGCGAACGGAGTCCCGTGACCCGCACCGCCCACCACATGCGCCCGTCCCACGCTCGGAGTGCCCAAGGCCGCTCTTCAGGCAGGCCCTGGCATTCCGTCGTGCTCCACGACCTCAGATACAGCACCCGCAGCCTCCTCGAAGCAGCGCAGGAGTCCAGAAGGCCCCGGCCTCGCGCGATCCGCCGCACGGTGGACGTCTACTCGTTCCCTCGACACCAGCGGGACCGGTCCGTCGCCCGCTGGTCCGCCGAGGAGGAGCGCCGAACGCGCCAGCGGCTCCGAGCCCGGACAGGGGCCCTCCTGCGGCTGGTGAATTCGCCCACCGGCCGGCTCGCACTCGATGCCGCGGACGCGGTGGACATACCGCCGGCACGCCACCGGCGCGGCTCGCTCTGGCTCGCCTAGCGGGTCCGGAAGGCGTCACGTCACCAGCGGACGGCCGTGATGTCGATCGGCCGGGGGTGCAGCAGCTGCGTGCGCTCCGTCAGGCCGCGCAGTCGCCGGGCCATCTCGTCGGGCGGCAGGTACCGCCGGTCTCCGTGGCCCGGCAGGACCCACTCGAACCGCAGCCTGCCCGCCGTCCGGGCCAGGGAGCGGGCCAGTTCCTCGATGGAGTACCAGGTCACGCTCTCGGCGACCTCCAGATCACCGGTCGTACGCGACCAGTAGAAGCTGTCACCGCTGAAGCAGTAGCGGTCGTCGGCGAGGTAGAGGACGCTGCCCCGGGTGTGCCCGGGGAGCGGGTGGACGGTGACGCCCTCGGCGATCTCCAGCGGTTCGAGTCCGCGGATCACCTGGTCCGCGTCCGGCGCGGCGTCCAGGTCGCCCTCGTGGATCCACAGCCGGGCACCGAAGTGGTCGGCGTAGCGGCGGCCGTGTGCGGCGTGGTCGCGATGGGTGAGCAGGACGTCGGTGACAGGGCCCGACGCCGTGTACCGCTCGGCCAGTTCGCGGCTGAAGCGGGGCGTGTCGATCATCATGGCGCTGCCGGACGGCCGTAGCAGCAGGTAGGAGTTGGCGCCCGCGTTGTGTGTCGAGTTGTGCCCGCAGATCAGCACCCCGTCGTCGAGGGCCATCGGGAACGGGTCCAGCGTCTGGTCCGCGCGCCCGGTCACCGGCCGGATCGAGCGGGTCGGGCAGGCGAAGACGGCGGCGTGTAAGCGCTGGTTCTCCGCCTCGTCGGCCGGCGGGCGCAGGATCCGCGACTTCCCGTCGACCTCGCCGATCAGCTCGGGCGCGAACTGCCGGGCCACATCGCAGTTCGTGCAGCGGTCGTCCACGTACCATCCGTCCACGGCTGGGCTCCTTCCACGGGGAAGCGGCCTCGGCGGAGGCCGCCCTTCCAGGGGTATCCCGTCGGCTGTCGAATCGGTAGGCCGTGCCGACCTTGTGTTTCCGGTTCCGTGGCGCTCTCGGCACGCTTCCCAGCCGGGGACAAAAAGGGCGGATCCCATGATAGAGGATCTTGCGTTGCCCTGGTCATCTCCTGGCGGGTTCCTCCGGCGCGCTCAGCGTGTCCGCGCCGCCGCGGCCGTACCGGGTGCCTCGTTCTGAACCCGTGGCTTCGGCCGGGCGGCGTAGGCCACGAGGAGTACGACGGCTCCGCAGGCGGCGACCAGGATCCAGCCGGGGCGGGAGGCGTGGGCGAGTCCCGTCGGGCCGGTGCCCGCGACCAGGCCGCCGGCGAGGGCGATGCCGAGGGCGGCGCCGACCTGGCGTGCGGTGGAGGTGATCGCGCCCGCCACGCCGGCCCGGGCGGGCGGCAGTCCGCTGACCGCGGTGTTGGTGATCGGCGCGTTGGCGAAGCCGAACCCGACGCCGATCAGCAGGTAGGCGAACAGGAGCAGGAGGAGGCTCGTGTCCCGGTCGAGCCCGGCCAGGCACAGCCCGCCCGCGGTGAGGAAGCCGCCGGCCAGGCTCAGCGGCAGCCTTGGGCCGGTACGGCCGACCAAACGGCCGGACCAGGGGGCGCAGACGGTCGCTCCGACCGCCATGGGGAGGGTCGCCGTCCCGGCGGCCAGCGGGCTGTACCCCCGGGTGTGCTGAAGGTAGAGGGTGTTGAGCAGCAGCGCCGCGTTCAGGGCGACGAACACGGCCACGGCCCCCAGGACCGCACCGCTGAACACCGGGCCACGGAAGAGCCGGGGGTCCATCAGCGGCTCGTCCTGCCGGAACTCCACCCACACGAATCCCGCCGTCGCCACGGCGGCCACGGCGTAGGCGGCGAGCGCCGCCGGCGACGTCCAGCCGATGCGGGGCCCTTCGATGAGGACGCCGACCCAGACCCCGATCGTCACGGTCAGCAGGATCTGCCCCGGTACGTCGAGCCGTCGCGCCTGCTGTGCCCGGGACTCGGGCACGAACACCGCGCTGAGCACGAGGGCGGCGACGACGACCGGAGCGTTGATCCAGAACAGCGACCGCCAGCCGAGGCCCGCGACGAGGGCTCCGCCGGTGACCGGGCCCGCGGCCATGCTGAGCCCGAACACCGAGGCCCAGATGCCGATCGCCTGCGCCCGTTCCCGTGGATCGGGCATCGCGTTCACCACGATCGCGAGGGCCACGGGGCTGAGCATGGAGGCACCGATGCCCTGCACCGCGCGGGCCGCGACCAGTGCGCCCACCGTCGGGGCCAGGGCGCAGGCCAGCGAGGCCATGCCGAAGACGGTCAGCCCCCACTGGAACACCCGTCGGCGCCCGAACCGGTCCGCCAGCGCGCCGGAGGAGATCAGCAGTCCGGCCAGGACGACGGTGTACGCGTCCACGGTCCACTCCAGGCTGCGTGTCCCCACGCCCAAGCCCTGCCCGATGGCGGGCAGGCCGACGTTGACGACCGTGGTGTCCAGGCCGACCAGGAACATGCTCAGGCAGCAGACGGCCAGCACGGTCCAGCGTCTGCGTCTGCTCAACAGCGGGGGCTGGGCAGGGGAAATCGTCGTCACGGTCGTCGTCCGCCTCTCCGGTACACGGGTCGTACCCGGCCAGGCTCAGGCAGGACGATGCCCATCGACCAGCTTCTTTGCCGACATCGCAAACGACCGGAGGCTCGGCTGTCCGCTCAGTTCGCGCCGCGGCCCTCCAGGAGGCCGACGACCTGCGGGCGGATGGATTCCCAGGCGGTGGCGGGCAGTTCGCCGAGGGCCGTGCCGCGCAGTGCGACGAGGGTCTCTTCGGCGTCGGCGCCGCAGGGGGTGGTGCCGCTGAGCACGTCGTAGCCGTCCCGTACGGCGACGCGCAGCCGGTCGGGCCCCTCGTCCCCGGCGTGCAGTGCGGAGGCCACGACGAGGGGTGGCTCCCCGCCGGCCTCGCCGGGCAGCTTGCGGTACGCCGAGGCGATCGGCGTGCGCCAGCGCAGGCTGAGCAGAAGGGGACGCTTGGCGACCACCTCGGCGAGGTCGGTCTCGTGGAGGCCGTCGGGTTCCAGGACCGTGGCCCGGGCGTCCAGGACGAGTGCGGCGGGCAGCAGGCAGCGCAGCGTACTGCCGACGAGGTTGCCGCCGACCGTCGCCGTCCGTCGTACGGCACCGGTGCCGACGGTGGCGGCGGCCAGCCGTAGGACGTCCGGGACCCGTTCGTCTATTCGGTGCAGGACGACGGCGCCGCCCAGGGTCTCCCGTCCCATCGCGTTGGCCTCCGGCACCTCACGGAGGGACATGGCGAGTTCGGGGAATCCGTCCCGTTGCCAGGTGGCCCAGACGAGCGTCGCGCCGCCTATGGGTACGGCCCCCTCGGTCAGACATTCCTGGGCTTCCGTCACGGACGTGGGCAGACGCAACAGCACGGCGGCCGACCTGCCTTTCTGGTACTCGGACCCTGGGCGGAGGGCACCCGGCCGCCCGCCCCGCGACAGCGCAGTCTTCTCGTACGGAAGGGGGCGCGTGCAGGGCTCACACGTGCATGGAACGCGCGCTCACCCGTCAGGTGCCGCCCTGAGCGTGCTCGGCGGCGAGGGGGGTGAGAGGGGTGAGGCGCGGGCGTTTGGCGGTACGGCCCTCGCCCGAGGAGCGGCCGCGCAGGCGCCTGCCGATCCAGGGCCCCAGGAAGTCGGCGGCCCAGCGCAGTTCGCCGACACCGGCGCGCCAGCCGACGGGGGCCGGGGCCGGCGGGATGGGCAGCGGGTGCGTCCAGGAGTCGTCGCTGTCCGGCAGGGCGAGGGCGTGGGCGACGGCGGCGGCGATGCGCTGGTGACCGAGGGGGCTGGCGTGCAGGCGGTCCGGGCTCCACAGGCGGAGGTCGGTGACCACGGCGTGGTGGCTGGTCTCCGCGACCACGACGCCGTGCCGGCGTGCGGCCTCGCGGATGCGGTGATTGAGGGCGGTGACCCGGTGACGGACGGGCCGGGCCAGCGGGGTGATGCGGGCGACATCGGGGAAGGTGAGTGTGGCGACGCGGGCCCCCTGGGCGGTGAGCGCGGCGAACATCGCCTCCAGGTGAGCGCCGACCTCGTCGGCGTCGAAGCGGGGCCGCAGCAGGTCGTTGACCCCTGCCACCACCGTCGCCAGGTCCGGCCGCAGGGCGAGGGCCGGGGCGAGTTGTTCGGCGTGGACCTGGCCGGCGAGGCGGCCACGGACGGCGAGATTGGCGTACGTCAGGTCGGGGTTGTGCCGGGCCAGGTGCGCGGCGAGGCGGTCGGCCCAGCCGCGCAGCCCCGTCGTGTCGTCGCCGTCACCGACGCCCTCGGTCTGACTGTCGCCGAGAGCGACGAACCGCGAGAAGTGATCCGCTGTGCCGGGCATGGGCGGGGCCTCCGTTCGGTGAGTGGGGCGGAGAGGTCGTGGTGCGCGGGGAGGTCGTGAGACGGGGCTTCACGCCTCTGAGGTGACCGGCTTGTGTCCCCCGGCCGTCATCGCGCGTCGTTCGAGTCTGCGGAGCGCGATCTCGCCCCACCGGAGGTTCTCCCGTTCGAAGGCCATACCGCGCAGCAGCGTCAGGTACGGCCCGACCCGTTCGGCCTCCGCGAAGAACTCGTCCTCCGTACGCCCCTTCAGGAGGCGCTCCCGCAGCCGTTCGTAACGCGCGAGCTTGGCCGCGGCCCACTCACCACGTTCCGTGATCGCCGCTCGGACGGCCTCGATGTCGCCGACGTCCGCGCACTGCACCTTGACCATCAGCTCGTCGCGGATGGCCGTCGGCCTGCCCGGCGGTTCGGCGACGTAGGCGCGCACCGCCGCCATCCCGGCTTCGGTGAGCGAGAAGAGCCGCTTGTTCGGCCGGCGCTCCTGCTCGACGACCCGGGCGACGATGAGCCCCTCGCCCTCCATGCGTTCGAGCTCCCGGTAGAGCTGCTGCGGGGTGGCCATCCAGAAGTTCGCGACGGAGGCGTCGAACTCCTTGGCGAGGTCGTAGCCGGACGCTTCTCCTTCGAGGAGCGCGGCCATCACCGCGTTACGCAATGCCATGCGGTCACGATAGTGTCCAACGCACCTACTCAACAAATTGACTAGAGGTGATCTCGTGCACCCCTTCCGCAAGGCCGTCGAGACCGGAGACCACGCCGCCCTGGAGGCGCTGCTGGCCGAGGACGTCGTGTTCACCAGCCCGGTCGCCTTCAAGCCGTACCCGGGCAAGGCGATCACCGCCGCGATCCTGCGCGGCGTCTCCCGTGTCTTCGAGGACTTCACGTACGTCCGCGAGATCGCGAACCCCGACGGCCGCGACCACGCCTTCGTCTTCACCGCCACCGTCGACGGCAAGCAGATCCAGGGCTGCGACTTCCTCCACTTCGACGAGGCGGGGAAGATCGACGACTTCCTGGTCATGGTCCGACCGCTGTCCGCCGCGAAGGCACTCTCCGAGGCCATGGGCGCCCAGTTCGACCGGATCGCCCGAGAAGCAGCTGGGCAGTGACCGAGATCCAGGTGGTCGCCGCCGGAACGCGTCGTCCTTGTCGCGGACGTACTGGTGGACCGCTGACCGGGACACGCCCATAGTGGTGGTGTAGGCGGCGTCGCCGGCCTCGTCGCCCCGGTCAGCATCCACTGCTCAGCCCAGCTTCTTCAGCAGCTCGGCGGCGAGCGGGGCGGAGGAGGCGGGGTTCTGGCCGGTGACGAGGTTGCGGTCGACGACCACGTTCGGCGCCCACGGCTCGCCGGCCCGGACGTCGACTCCGGCCTCTTCGAGGCGCGTCTGGAGCAGCCACTTCGCCTTGTCGGCGAAGCCTGCCTGCGTCTCCTCGGCGTTGGTGAACGCGGCCACCCGGTAGCCGGCGAAGGCGTTGGCGCCGTCCCGTTCGGCGGCGAGCAGCGCTGCCGGGGCATGGCAGACCACACCGAGCGGCTTGCCGGAGGCGAGGGTGTCAATGAGGAGCTTGCCGGAGGTGGCGTCGACGGCGAGGTCTTCCATGGGGCCGTGGCCGCCGGGGTAGAAGACGGCGTCGTAGTCGTCCAGGCTGACGTCCTCCAGGCGGATCGGGTTCTTGATCTCGGCGATGGAGGCGAGGGTCGCGGCGATCTTGTCGGCGCCCTGCTGACCGCCGTTGACCTCGGGAGCGAGGCTGCCCTTGTCGACGGTGGGGACGACGCCGCCCGGTGTGGCGACGACGACCTCGTGGCCGGCGGCCTTGAATGCCTCGTACGGGGCGACGGCCTCCTCGGCCCAGAAGCCGGTGGGGTGCTGGGTGCCGTCGGCCAGCGTCCAGTAGTCGACGCCGGTCATCACAAAGAGGATCTTCGACATGGTGTGTCTTTCGGGGAGGGTGACTGCTCCTGCTCACTGACGCTCTCGAACGTAGGCTCCCGAGGCATTTGTTTCCAATGAAGACGCCTATGCCTGACATTGGGACTTCTATACCTTCCTGGCCTACCGCGGCTCCAGGGCCGCCGCCACGCTCCCGGTCGGGCCGCCATGATGCCCGCCCGCGCAGGAGGGACGAACCATGAAATCGCTGAAATCGCTGGATCCCGGACGGACCTCACAGTGCCTGCTCCGGTCGGGCCCTGGCCCACTGGTCGCACTCACCGCCGCCACGGCCCTGGTCGGCAGCCTCCTCGCCGCAGGCCCCGCGGCCGCCACCGCGCCGCGGGACACCCCGGCCGCCGATTCTCTCGCCGTTCCGCACCTGACCGGCCCCCTGCCGGACACCCCCCGCTCCCATGCCTTCGGCGGCGCGGCGCACACGCGGCGGCCCGAGGGCCTGGGGAAGGTGGGCTACGTGGAGGAGGAGTACCTGGTCAGCGGGACAGCGAATGTCTACAGCTGGCCCGGGCCCGGACCGGCGCAGGTGCGGACGGCCGGGGTGCCGTACACGACCCGCATCCTGGTGCGCCGACCGGTGACGTCCTCGCACTTCAGCGGCACGGTCGTGACAGAGATGCTCAACCCGTCCAATCTGTTCGACCTGAACATCGGCTGGGCGTTGATGCACCGTCAACTCATCGCGAGCGGCGACGTATGGGTGGGCATCACCGCCAAGCCGACCGCCGTGCAGGCGCTGCAGAAGTTCGACCCCGAGCGGTACGGCTCGCTGAACTTCGCCAACCCGCTGCCGCTGGACGACCCGCGCAACTGTGCCACCGTCCCCGGTGATTCCTCTCGCACCACCGAGAACGGCCTGGCCTGGGACATCTACAGCCAGGTCGGCCATCTGCTGCGGACCGACAGCCCCGCCAACCCGGCCCGTTACCGCGACGGCCGCCACGCCGACCACCTCTACGGCTTCGGCTACTCGCAGACCGGCGGCTACCTGTACAACTACATCAACGGCATCCATCCCCTGGACGTCCGGCGACGCGGTGGCAAGCCGGTGTACGACGGCTACCTGGTCGCCGTCGCGGGTGGCGACTTCGCCGGCGCGGTCCCGATGAACCAGTGCGACCCGGTGCCCGCCAAGGGCGATCCACGCAAGCAGTTCGAGAACGTCGGGGTACCGATCGTCCACATCATGTCCCAGTCGGACTACCTCGCCGGTATCGACGCCCGACGTCCCGACGGCGACGCTCCCGCCGACCGCTACCGGCACTACGAGATGGCCGGCGCCGGCCACGCCACACCGGACGAGCTGTACTACGCCGCCGCCCCCGCCGACATCGAGAAGGCAGGGCGCGGTGTGCCGCCCATGAACTGCAACGAGGGCCCACGCAGCCGCTTCCCGAGCCATGTGTTCTTCGACGCCGCCCTCGGCAATCTCGACGCCTGGGTCCGGCACGGCACCCCGCCGCCGCACGCCGACCCCATCGCGGTGCACGACGGCCGACCGGTGCTCGACGAGCACGGCAACGTTCGCGGCGGGCTGCGCTCCCCGTATCTGGACGTACCCTCCAGCACCTGGAACGGCACTTCCACCGGCCCCTCCTTCTGCCGGATAGCCGGCCATGAAGTCCCCTTCGACGCAGAGAAGTTGACTCAGCTGTACGCGACGCACCGGGCGTACGTCCGTGCGGTGGCCAAGGACACGCGAGACCTCGTCGCCGGCCGCTACCTCACCCCGGCCGACGGACACGACATCGTGCGTGAAGCACAGCGCGCCGCGATTCCCTGACACCGGCAGAGAATGCCTGCCATAGGAAAACACGTAGGCTGTCTACGTGAGCGATAGCAACTCTCATGGCAAGGATCCGGCGCCGCAGCCGGCCGGCAGCCCGCACCCGCTCGATCTGAACCTGCTGCGCACGTTCCTCGCCGTGTACCGGTCCGGCTCGTTCACCGGTGCCGCCCAGCTGCTGGGTCTGTCGCAGCCCACGGTGACGACGCAGATGCGCACGCTGGAGCGGCAGACGCGACGGGAACTGTTCGAGCGGCTTCCGCGTGGGGTCGCGCCGACGGCCGTGGCCGACGAACTCGCGGCGCGGGTCGCGCCGGGGCTCGACATGCTCGCCGCGGTCGCCGGCCCGGACGCGGCGGCGGGCCGGACGGCCGAACCGGTGCACCTCGCGGGTCCCGCCGAGTTTCTGTGCACCGGCGTGCTGCCGGCACTGGCGCCGCTCGTGGCCGAGGGAGTGCGGCTGCGGGTGGCGGTGGGGCTGACCGACGCACTGCTCGACGAGCTGCGGGCCGGCCGCCACGACCTGGTGATCGCCACGACCCGCCCACGGGGCCGTACGCTGTCGGCGGTCCCGCTGGCGGACGAGGAGTTCGTCCTCGTGGCGGCACCCTCGTGGGCCGAGCGCCTGAAGGAGCCGCTCGCCGTCGAGGGACCGTCGGTGCTCCACTCGGTTCCCCTGGTGACCTACGCGGAGGACCTGCCCATCGCCCGCCGCTACTGGCGTCATGTCTTCGGCCGCCGGCTCTCCTGCCCCGCCGCCGTCACCGTGCCGGACCTGCGTGGCGTGAAGGCCGCGGTCATGGCCGGCGCGGGCTTCTCCGTGCTGCCGCGCTACCTGTGCGCCGACGAACTGGCTTCCGGCGACCTCCTGCTCCTGCACGAAGCCGACGACCCCCCGATCAACACCGGATACCTCGTCCAGCGCCCCGGCGTCCCCGACAACCCGGACGTGGTCCGCGTCCGCGACCACTTGCTGCACACCGTCCGCGGCTAGCCGAGGTCGAACATGCCCTCTGTGGTGGAGGCAGGTGGCGCCCGCCGGTCAGTGCAGGTCCGCCTGAAAGGGGTGCCGGTGGTCGGCGGGGCACGTGAAGATCCTCAGCTCGCCGTAGCGGCCGACGACCACACCGGTCTCCGTGTCGCTCGCCACGGTGAACAGCAAGGTCATCTCCGTTCCGCACGCACCGCACCGGAACACGGAGGGGTATGCCAGGTGCCAGGTCGGCCAGCCGCCCAGCTTCCAGCCCGGGACGCGCGTGATGCCGTCGCCACCGTCGCCGGTCTCACGGACCAGGTCGGCCAGCCGGGGGCGGAGTTCCGGCGGCAGTTCGTCCCGGTAGGGAAAGTCCGTCGCGTGCTCAGCGGTGACGGAGCACGCCTGGGGCAGGTAGCCGTCCTCGTCGTACCGCGACGGGGACGGTGGCGTCGTCAGCGGACTCACCACGTCGGCGGCTCGGCGCCAGCGGATCTCCAGCACCGGGCTGACATCGGCCTGCTGCGCCGGAGGGTCCCAGTGTTCGTTCGGGCACCACAGGATCTGCAGGAGGTCGGCGTCGGCGGGCCACCACGGACCGGGCACATCGCGCCGGTGGACCTGGGCGACCGGCACCATGGCGGTGGCCGGCACTCCGTCAGGGCTGTCCACGTCGGGCAAGGAGCACTCAGGCCACGCCTCGTCGCTCGGCCACAGCAGCGGGCCACCGATCGAACTGCTCCCCGCGTCCGGCTCGCCGCGCCCGGGGTGCAGGACGACCGCGTCGCGCGCGTACGGTGCCAGTTCGGGGAGCGCGGCGAGTATCGCTTCGGTCGACGGTCTGGAGCTGCGCGTCATCGTGCCCTCTGGTCGGCTGGTCGGCTGGCCGTCGGCAGGGTACAGGCCCGGTGTGACAACGGATCATGAACGCTGTGGGTGCGGGGACGTGAGAGCGGTGACGACACGGGTGATCATGTCCTCCTGGGCGTTCAACGGTGTCGGGGTGTACGACAGGACGAAGCTGGTGGTCAGGTCGCGGGTGGCGAACATGCGCGTGCGGTATCCGTACGACTCTCCGGACTTCCCCCAGAACGTCGTGCCGTTCACCGTGGCCGTCTGCAGGCCCATGCCGTACCGCGCCGGGCTGCCGTCCAGCATGCGCACGGTGGGCGGCGGCAGGGTGACCATCTTCTCCAGCGCTCGCGGCGGCAGCACTGCGCCGCTGAACAGGGCGTGCTGGAAGCGGAAGAGGTCGTCGGCGGTGGCGACCAGTTCGCCCTCGCCCCAGGAGGCGGACTGGTCGTAGA
The DNA here is from genome assembly GCF_040645635.1 of Streptomyces sp. NPDC046727. NCBI lineage: Bacteria > Bacillati > Actinomycetota > Actinomycetes > Kitasatosporales > Streptomycetaceae > Streptomyces > Streptomyces sp. NPDC046727. The sequence continues at coordinate 60,134 of NZ_JBEYYR010000032.1, read as the reverse complement.
CCGTGGCGTCGCGCAGGGTGCCGTCCGTCATGCGCAGGTAGCCATGGATGTGCGGGCCGTGGATACGCGGATCGTCGCCGGGGAGGAAGGTCCGGGTCAGTCCGAGGGGGCGCAGGATCCGGGAGGCGATCACGTCGCCGTAGCGGCGTCCGGTCGACTGCTCCGTCAGCAGGGCGAGGAGCACGTAGTTGATGCCGCGGTACTCCTGCTTGGTGCCGGGCTCGAACTTGAGGGGGGCGTGCGTCACCGTGCCGACCAGTTGCTCAGGCGTCCAGTGGTCGAAGCGGTGGCGCAGGACGGTTTCCGGGGTGCTGAGGTCCGGCAGGCCCTGGGCATCGGGCAGACCGCTGGTGTGGTTGAGCAGGTGGGCGATCCTGACCCGGCGGAATCCGGCGGGCAGCCCGAGGCCCGGGAGCGCGTGGGTGACGGGGGCGTCGAGATCCACCCGGCCTTCCGCCCAGAGCTGGAGGACGGCGGTCGCCACGAGGGCCTTCGTCACGCTGCCCGCCCGGAACCGGTCGTCCCTCCGCACGGGCCGCCTGTCGGCGCTGTCCGTCGCGCCCGCCGTGCCGTACCACCGGCTGCCCTGCCACTCCACCAGGAGCTGGGCGGCGGTCGCCTCCGGATGGGCGAGGTCGCTGATCGCGGCGCGTAAGGCGGTGAAGTCGGCCGGTGCAGGCGGCGTGGATGCCCGCGCTGTGGCGCCGCCGGTGGCGAGTGTCAGGGCTCCCGCCGCACAGGCGCCCGTGAAGGCTCGTCGGGAAGGGAACGTCGTGGTCGTACCGGCCGTCTCATTCGTGTGCGTCATGTCCACCATGCTCCCGCCGCCGTCGTGTGACCGACATCCGGGTTGTCCCTGACCGGGCCCTTGTGTGAACCCTGAGGAAGGGTGGAATGACCCGTATCGCCCGGGCGTTGGGGAGTCGAGAGACGACTGTTGCCCGCGGATACGCACGTGCCGTACCCCGTCTGCCGGGGCGGCGGTGCCCGAAGGAAGGAAGCACGTTCCATGGCGCGCGACGAGCGCACGATCACCAACCCGCCCGCCGTTCACGACCCGACGCCCTTCGGCTACAGCCACGCCGTCTCGGCACCGGGCCAACTCGTCTTCATCGCGGGCCAGTACGCGTCCGACGCCGCCGGCGCACCGGTGCCCGGGGACTTCGCCGCACAGGTGGACCTGGCCTTCGACCGTCTGCGGCTCGTCCTGGAAGCGGAGGGGCTCGGCTGGGAACACGTCGTCCGGCTCGGCACCTTCATCGTCGACCACGACGCCGAGAAGCTGGAGGTGCTCGGCAAGGCTCTGCACGCGCGCTTCGGGGACCGGCTGCCGGCCCAGACGCTGAGCGGCCTGGCGTCGCTCGCGCTGCCCGGCATGCTGTTCGAGGTCGACGCGGTCGCCGTCCGGCCCGCCCCGCTGCCGGAGCCGGCGGCCACGGATGCTCGGACGGAGGAATCCTGAGCGGCCGTCCGGCCGGACGGCCCTTAGTGTGGGGCATGTGACGGGCGAAACTGATCTGCGCACCCTGCTCAGCGGCATGCGACCGGAGCTGAATCCGGGCCGCTACGTCTTCACCATGGCCGAGGGCGGCGTACCTTCCGGGGTCTCCCCCGTGGTCACGGTCGCCGAGCAGGAAGGCCTCACCCTTGTGGTGTCGCAGGCGGACGCCGACGCGGCGGGGATGGCGTACGACTATGTGGCCGGGTGGATCACTCTGCGCGTCCACTCCGCGCTGGACGCGGTCGGGCTGACCGCCGCGGTCGCCCGCGCGCTCGCCGACGCGGGCCTGAGCTGCAATGTCGTAGCAGGCTTCCACCACGACCACCTTTTCGTGCCCTACGAGCACGCCGAGCAGGCGCTGGAGGTCCTGCGACGACTCTCCGGCACCGCCGGCTGAGCCGCGGCGGACCGGGCACCGCCCTCAGCTGTCCGGTGTCCCGGACGGCGCCAGGACCGCGACTGCCAGCCGGTCGCGGAACCAGCGGTGCCCCGGATCGGGCGAGTTGCGCGGGTGCCGGGCGTCGACGTCCCACCCAGTCCTGTCGCGGCACGCCAGTTGCCTAAAGCCTTTAGGAAAAGTCATAGTGTCTTTCGGTGAACATCCGACAACCTTGATCAACAGGCTGAGGCAATGACCGCTGAGCACGACACGATCACCACACCTGTCACCGCGGACATCCTGCGCGGCTTCGTCGACGTGGAAGCGACCGCGCAGGGCCTGCTGCCGCATCGGCTGCCCGCCCGGGCGCGCCGGCAGATCCCTGACGACCAACTGGCCGTGGCCGAGGCCCAGCCCTCCGGCGTACGGCTGGCCTTCCGCACCCGGGCCACCAGGATCGAACTGGACACGCTGCCCACCAAGCGCGTCTACCGGGGATTCCCGGCCCCGGCGGACGGCGTGTACGACCTGCTGATCGACGGCCGTCTCGCGGCCCAGGCCACGGTGGCCGGAGGCAACGTGCACACGATCACCGACATGGTCACCCAGTCCTCCGAGCTGTCGGAGGGCCCTGCCGGCACCGCCCGGTTCGCCGACCTGCCGGCGGGTGACAAGGACATCGAGATCTGGCTCCCGCACACGGAGATCACCGAGCTGATCGCCCTGCGCACCGACGCCCCCGTCGAGCGGGCACCGGACAGCGGGCGCAGGGTGTGGGTGCACCACGGCAGTTCCATCAGCCACGGCTCGAACGCCACGCATCCGACCGCCATCTGGCCGGCTCTGGCAGCCGCGTTGGGCGAAGTGGAGCTGGTCAACATGGGGTTCGGCGGCAGCGCGCTGCTCGACCCGTTCACCGCACGCGCCATACGGGACACCCCCGCGGACCTGATCAGCGTCAAGGTCGGCATCAATGTCGTCAACGCCGATGCCATGCGCCTGCGCGCCTTCATCCCCGCGGTCCACGGCTTCCTCGACACCATCCGCGAGGGCCGTCCGACCACACCCTTGCTGGTCGTCTCCCCCATCCTGTGCCCGGTCCAGGAGGACACGCCCGGCCCTCTCGCCCCCGACTTCGCCGGCGGCACCTTGCGGTTCAGGGCGACGGGCGATCCGGCCGAACGCGCCGCGGGACGCCTGACGCTCAACGTCATCCGCGACGAACTCGCCCGGATCGTCGCACAGCGGGCGGCCGACGACCCGAACCTGCACTATCTCGACGGCCGTGACCTGTACGGCGAGAGGGACTACGCCGAGTTCCCGCTGCCCGACGAGGTCCACCCTGATCCGGCAGGTCACCGCCGCATCGGCGAGAACTTCGGGCGGCTCGCGTTCGGCGAGGGCGGCCCTTTCGCGACCAGGACCCGCTGACCTAGATCAGTACCTACGACCTGGATCAGTACCTACGACCTGGATCAGTACCTACGGCCGCGAACCTAGCGGCCCGCGGCCACCGCCCTGAACTCCGTCAGCGCCTCCCGCACCAGCTGCGCCATGTCCCGCCCCTCGGCGTTCTCCGCCGCGTCGATCCAGCGCTCGAAGCCCACCTTGAACACGGCCACCCCGGCCTCGGCGGCCAGGCTCGCGGCCGGCTCCGTGACGCCGCGCCGGCGGAGGGTGTCGGCGAGGGCGGCCGACAGGGAGGCGAGCTTGATCAGCTCGCGCTCCTGGAGTTCCGCGTTCGCCGTGATCACGGCCTGGCGCCTGCGCGCGAAGTCGCGTCGGTCGGCGAAGAACTCGGAGACCGCGTCGAGCCCGAGCGCCACCGCGTCGATCGGCGCCGCGCCCTCCGGAGCGTCGGCGACCGCCCGCACGATCAGTTTCTCCAGGTCGCCGGAGCCGGAGAACAGCACCTCACGCTTGTCGGCGTAGTGCCGGAAGAAGGTCCGCTCGGTCAGCCCGGCCCGCTTGGCGATCTCCGCCACGGTCGTCTGCTCGTACCCGCGCTCGCTGTAGAGCTCCAACGCCGCTTCCGCCAGGCGCCCCGGCGTGTTCGGCTCCCATCTGCCCATGCGCAGATCCTACGTGATGGCAGTGACTGACATGGAGTGCTACTGTCGATGACAGTCACTGACATCGAGAGTCTGGGGTTCCTCCCATGCGTATCTTCGTGACCGGGGCGTCCGGCTGGATCGGCTCCGCCCTCGTACCGGACCTGATCGAGGCGGGGCATCAGGTCGTCGGGCTCGCCCGTTCCGACGCCTCGGCCGCCGCGCTCACTTCGGCAGGGGCCGATGTCGTCCGGGGCACCGTCGACGACCTCGACGTCCTGCGGGCCGCGGCCGACGCCTCGGACGGGGTGATCCACCTCGCCTTCAAGCACGACCTGGCGTTCAGCGGCGGCTTCCAGGAGGCCGCCGAGGCCGACCGTCGTGCCGTCGACGCCTTCGGCGACGTTCTCGCCGGGACCGACCGGCCCTTCGTGCTGGCCTCCGGGCTGGCCGGCTTCGCGCCCGGGCAGCTCGCGACCGAGCGGGACATGCCCGTGACCGAGGGCTCGCCCGTCGTGATCCGGGCGGCCACCGCCGCGGCTGTGCTCGCCTTCGCCTCGCGCGGTGTGCGCTCGTCCGTGGTGCGGCTCTCCCCGACCTGCCACGGCGACGGAGACAAAGGTTTCATGGCGACGCTGGTCGCCATCGCCCGCGCCAAGGGCGTCTCCGGGTACATCGGCGACGGTGCCAACCGGTGGCCTGCCGTGCACCGTCTCGACGCGGCACGGCTGTTCCGGCTGGCCGCCGAGAAGGCGCCCGCCGGGTCGGTGCTGCACGGTGTGGCGGAGGAGGGTGTCACGATCCGGGACATCGCGGAAGTGATCGGGCGTCATCTCGATGTGCCGGTCACGTCCGTGGCGCCCGAGGCCGCCGCCGAGCACTTCACCTGGCTGAGCGGCTTCCTCGGCCTCGATGTCGCGGCGTCGAGCACGCTCACCCGCGAACTGCTGGACTGGGAGCCGGTCCAGCCCGGCCTCCTCGCGGATCTCGACAAGGGGCACTACTTCCACAGCCCCGCCACCACCGGCTGACCGGCACCGGCCGGACCGGGCATGGAAAAGTCCTGGCGGGGGGCGCGGGCCGGGGGGGGGGGGGGGGGACCCCCGCAGGGG
>NZ_JBEYYR010000032.1:0-55081 GCF_040645635.1 Streptomyces sp. NPDC046727 | reverse complement strand
GGGCCGCACGGGGCAGCGAACAGTCCCGCCGGGCCGCGCGGCCCGGCAGGACTCGTCGATCACACCGTCTGCGGCTAGCCGCGGCGCCCGGCGGGATCGTGGGCGGTGCTGTCGCGGTCCTCGTCGCCCAGGGCGGGGCCGGAGTTGCGCGTCGCTGCGCCGCCGGCCGGCGCCTTGGCCTGGTCGCCGTGGCCCGGCCACCAGGCAGCGTGGCCGATCAGGGCCGTGAGGCTCGGGGTGAAGAACATCGCCATGACGAACGCGGCCACCGCGATGCCGAAGGAGACCGCGAAGCCCATCTCCATGAGCAGCGAGTTGCCCGCCAGCATCATCGTGGCGAAGGTCGCCGCCAGGATGAAGCCCGCCGCGGCCACGGTCGGCCCGGCGTGCCGGAGCGCCATGCCGGCGGCCTCGCGCGGTTCCCGGCCCTCGCGGGCCTCCTCACGCAGCCGGGCGATCATGAGGATGTTGTAGTCGGTGCCGATCGCGACCACGAAGAGATACATGATCACCGGCAGCATGAACATCAGACCCGAGTGGCCCTGACCCTCCTGGAAGATCCACACGGTGGCACCGAGGGTGGCACCGAAACCGAGACCCACGGAGGCCATCAGGTACCAGGGCGCGACCACACTGCGCAGCAGCAGACCCAGGATGACCATGATCAGGATGGCGGCGACGGGGAACACGGTCCGGTAGTCGTGGTTGACCGCCGCGTTGATGTCCTTGTAGATCGAGGACATGCCGCCGACCACGGCTTCGGTGCCGCCCGGCGCCGCGGAGTGCGCGACGTCGCGGACCCGGCCCACGGCGTCGATCGCCTTGTCCGTCGACGCCTCGTACTTGAGCGTGACGGTGAAGTCCGCGGTGGTGCCTTCCTTGTTCACCTGGGTCATCCGGGCGCTCGCCACGCCGTCCACGGCGCCCAGCTTCCGCGCGTACGCGTCGAAGGCGGACTTGTCGAGCGGCTTGCCGTCGGCGGTGGACAGGTAGACGTCGGTGGGTGCCGCGGCGCCCGCCGAGTACGCCTTCTGCATCTCGTCCTGGACGACCATGGACTCCTTGGTCTTGGGCATGGAGCCGGACGCCAGGTCGAAGGTCGCCTTGTAGCCGAGGGTGCCGACCGACAGGACGAGCAGGACGAGGCCCGAGACGACCGCCGTGAGCGCCGGGCGGCGCTGGACACTCCGGCCGAGGGCGGCGAACCGGGCGTTCTCCGGCTCGTTCTGCCAGGACTTCGAGGGCCAGAAGACCTTCGGTCCGATGAGCGAGACCACGGCGGGGATCAGGGTCAGGCCCGCGATCAGGGTGGCGGCGACCGCGATGGCGAGCGCCGGGCCCATCTGCTTCAGGAAGCCCAGCGTGGACAGCACCAGGGCGAGGAACGCGATGATGACCGCGCCGGCCGCGGAGGCGATGGCCTCGCCCACCCGGTCGACGGCGTTGATCATGGCCTGCTTGGGTTCGTCGCCGGCCCGCAGGGCTTCTCGATAACGGAATATCAGGAACAGGAAGTAGTCCGTGCCCACGCCGAAGAGCACGACGATCAAGATGGACGAGATCGAGCTGTTGGCCTGGAGGTCGAACAGCTTGGTGGCGTAGGAGATCAGCCCGTTGGCGACGGCGGACACCAGGCCGATCAGCAACAGGGGCAGTACGGCGAGGATCGGCGCCCGGAAGATGATCAGCAGCGTCACCAAGATGATTACAAAGGTGCCGATGCCGATCAACGCCTGGCCGCGCTTGGACGAGTCCTCTTGGTCGAGCGCCTGCGCGGCGGAACCGCCGAGCTTGACGTCGAGATCCGTGCCCTTGGCCAGCTTCTTGGCCTCGTCACGCAACACCTTGGCGGCGTCGGCCTGTTTGGGCTGGCCCGCGTTCTTGCTGTCCATCTGCACCAGGGTCAGGGCGTATTTGCCGTCCTTGGACGGCTGGCCGGGGACGACCTTCTGCACCTGGTCGATGTGCTTCTTGCCCAGCTCCGTGCTGATCCGGGCGACATCCTTCTGGTCGGCGGCGGTGAGCTTGCCGCCGTCGGTGCGCTGGTAGAGCGCGATCGCGGACGGGGTGAAGGCGCTGGGGAACGCCTTCTCCTGCAACTCCGCCGCTTTGATGGACTCATAACTCTTGGGTAGAAAACTGCTCTCGTCACTGTTCGAGGGCAGGCTCGGGGCGGTGGCGACAATCGCCACCGCGGCGATCAGCCACGCCACAATCGTCCAAACGGGATGACGGACGACGGTGGCGCCTATTCGTCGGAACATGCGGAGGGTCCTCCTGAGAAGGAAGATCACCGCAGCCCGGGGAGCGGTCCCTGGCATCGGCGACCCCGACCGGCACGCATGGAACATGCCAGTCGCATGGTTGTCTTGACCTCACATCCTAGTGACAGGGCCCGCACTTCTTCGCATCAGTTATGCGTGCCCCGGACCGGACGGGCAAACCCCGCCATTTTTCCGGACAATTCCGATGTCGGACGGTGAACGACACGCAAACGGCCGGCACTTCACGGGCGGGCGACTGAAACATACGTGTAACCGGAATCCTCCGGGTGGGCGGGATGAACATGCCGTATGCGGTCGTTGGAAGAAATGCGGAACCCAACCGGCAGCGCGGCATCGAGGGAGCGGACATGACCGTCCAGAACATCGCCCGGGTCGACTTCGTCAAGGAGTGGGAGGAGTGGCACCGGGTCAAGGAGGAGACGCTGGCCGGGCCGCACGGCTTTCTCGCGATCACCGGCCTGCACTGGCTGAGCCCCGACCCCGCCCGCTTCGAGGACGCACCCGGCGCCTGGTCCGCCACCGCAGAAGGCGTCGTGGTCGAACTGGCCGAGGGCGAGGAACTGATCGTGGACGGCACGGTGGTACGCGGCCGGTACACGTTCGGGTCCATCCCCGAGCGGGACAGCCGGTACGCCGACTGGGGCGACGCCCGCCTCGAAGTCGCCCGGCGCGGCGGCCACGACATCCTGCGGCCCCGCCACCCCGGCAACGCGCTGCGCACCTCGTTCCGGTACACGCCCGCCTACGCCCCGGACCCGCGCTGGGTCGTCACCGGCCGTTTCCTGCCCTTCGAGGAGCCGCGGCCGGTCACGGTCGGCGCCGCCGTGGAGGGGCTGGAGCACGTCTACGACTCCCCCGGCCAGGTCGAGTTCGAGCTGGCCGGGGCCCGGCACCGCCTGACCGCGTTCAACGGCAAGGCACCCGGCGGGCTCATGGTGCTGTTCACCGACAGCACCTCGGGTGTGACGACGTACGCCGCGAACCGTTCCCTGCAGGTCGCCGCGCCCGGTCCCGACGGGACGGTCACGCTCGACTTCAACCGTGCCGTCAACCTGCCGTGCGCCTACACCGACCTGGCGACCTGCCCGCTGCCGCCCGTCGAGAACCGGCTGCCGGTCCCGATCGAGGCGGGCGAGCGGATCCCGCTGGAGCGCGGCGGGCAACCCTGACCCCGGGCCGACACTGGCTGCCCGGCCCGCTTGCCCCGTCCTTGTCCGGCTGGTCTGTCGTGACCGGGGCGGGCGGCCGTCGTCGAGCAGTTGGGGCTGCACCGGCCCGTCCTGGCCGGCCAGTCGCCGGGCGGCCATACGGCGATGCTCACGGCCGCCGCCCACCCCGGGCTGGTCCGCGCGCCCGTCCTCGTCGAGGCCGCGCCCGGCGATCCTGATCCTCGAACAGCCCGATGTGCTTCACGGTCTGCTGGAGGCGTTCCTCACGGATCTCGCCTGGCCCCGCCCCAGGCGCCGGTCGTGGCTAGGCCCTGCCCGCGAAGAGGGTCTCGTCCCGCTCCCGGTCGGTCATCGTGGGCTGCGTCTTTCCGGTGGGAGGGGTCGTACGGACGACGGTGATGATGCCTCGCTCAGCAAGGTGCATGACCGCCTCGGCGGTCGCGTCGTAAACCGTCCCAGCGGTTTGATACGGGCCGACACGTGTGCCTGTCGTGCCGCGTGGGAAGCGGCTGTGCGGGGGAATCGGACGCGGCGGTCGGTGTCAGCCGGCGACGCCGGCGAGGGCCGCCGAGTTCTGCTGGACCTCGGCGATCACGCGCGCGCCGCGGTCCGGAGCGGTGTCGAGCCGGACCAGGACGGCCGGGGCCGCGATCGCGGGGAGGAGGTGGTCGTACAGCTCCGCCATGCGGTCGTCCAGGTCGGCCCAGCCGGCCACGGCCTGGGAGACGAACTGCACGCCGATCCAGGCGCCGAGGAAGACCTGGGCGGTCTCCTCGGGCACGACGTGCGGGAGCACCTCGCCGCGTGCCTTGGCCTCCGTCAGGACGCACGAGGTCAGCCGGGCCCAGGCCGGCCAGGCGCTGCCGAGGACGTCGTGGCCCTGGAGGTCGGCCGAGAGGCGGACACCGGCGAGGAGTATGGGTTCCTGGGGCAGCCGCTTGGCCAGGGTCATGCCCGCGTCCACCCATTCCTGCAGCTTCAGTTCCCGGGGCAGGTGGTACTCGGTCCGCATCTGTTCCTGGAGCACGCCGCGGGCGAGGGCTTCCTTCGAGTCGAAGTGGAAGTACAGGGCGCCCTTGGTCACCCCGGCCCGCTTGAGGATCTCGGCGATGGTGGCGGCGGCGTATCCGCGCTCCGCGAAGACGGCGGCGGCGGCTTCCAGAACAGCGCGTCGGGTCCGGACAGCTCGCTCCTGCTGAGCCACGGACCCTCCCCCAGCTGAAAATTAAACCAAACAGCTCGTACCATACCGCACGGAAGGTCAGCGAGACGGGGAGGAAGCCGCCGGGGCGGTGTTCCGGTCGCCCGACGCGGCGGTTCGGCCGTGGTGAGGTAGCCGTGGAGGGCCCGGCGGGAGCGCTGGGGGGTGTCGATGCGCTCGTCCAGGCCGCCGAGGCGGGTGCGCAGCAGGTCGAGGAGTTCCGGGCAGGGTTCGAGATCGGGTCCCGTGCCGGTCGCGCAGGGCAGGGCGTAGGCGATCTCCTCGGTGGAGAGCCCGGCGTGCAGCAGCTTCCTGATCTGGGTCACGACGAGCACGGCGTCCTCGGCGTACTCGCGGTAGCCGCTGCGGCCACGCGCCGGTTGCAGCAGTCCCTGGGACTCGTAGTAGCGCAGCAGATGCGCGGCGACCCCGGTCCGTCGGCTCAACTCCCCGATCAGCACGTCCGGTCCTCCTTGACCTTCATACCGGTGTGAATGTTGATGATGCTGCCATGACCGTTGCACCGTTCGATCCCCGTGCCCTGCTCGCCGAGAGCCGTCTCGGTGTCCTCGCCACCCTCAAGGCGGACGGGCGCCCGCAGCTCTCCCCCGTCATGCCGTACTACGACCGCGACGCGAACGTCATCTACGTCTCGACCAACGACGGCACGGCCAAGACGGCCAACCTGCACCGGGACCCGCGCGCCACGCTGGAGGTGACCGGCCCGGACGGCATGACCTGGGCCACCGCCGAGGGCATCGCCAGGCTCACCGGTCCGGGCACCGACCCGTACGGCCCCGAGGCCGAGGCGCTGGTGGAGTACTACCGGATCGCCGCCGGGGAGCACCCCGACTGGGACGAGTACCGGTCGGTCATGGTCTCGGACCGCCGGGTCCTCATCACGATGTCGGTCGACCACGTGTACGGCGCCGACATCCGCTGACCGGTCTCCCGCCCTCGGCAAACCCCCGTCCCGGGGGCGGGACACCGCCGTTCGGGGACGGCTCAGCCGTGCAGGAGCGTCTCGCCGTCGTGGTCGGCCAGGACGGTGATGAGCGCGCGCAGGGCCTTCTCCGTGCGGTCGATCTCGGTGTCGGTGAGCCGGACTGGTCGTGGAACTCCAGGCCCGCCATCAGACCCCGGCCGCGGACGTCCTTGACGACCGTGCCGTACTCCTTGCGCAGGCCCTCCAGCATGGCGAGCAGCCGGTTGCCGCGCTCCTCGGCGAGCCGGTACGCCCGGCCGCCGTCCGCCTCCAGCAGCGCCACGGTACGGCCGGCGATCAGCGTGGAGAAGCTGTCCTTGGCGTAGGTGGAGCTGTGCACCAGCTCGAACTCCTTGCGGTACCGCGAGGTGCGCACCAGCGTCATCGCGGCCTTGGCGACCCCGCCGCCCAGGCTCTTGGCCAGGGTGAAGTAGTCGCCCTGGAGGCCGGGATGAGAGGCGGCGAAGAACGCGCCGGACCGGCCCATGCCGCTCTGCACCTCGTCCACGACGATGGGGCAGTCCGCCCGGGCGCACTCCTCCTGTACCCGGCGCACGGCCTCCCGGTCGAGGACCCTGATGCCGGCCTCGCCCTGGATGGGCTCCAGCACGAAGGCCGAAGACCGGCATGGTGCGCTCGACGATCCGGAGGCGGCCGTTCTCGACGGCGAGGTCGAGCAGGGTCCGCCGCTCCCGCTCGAACACCTCGCGCAGTTCCTCCGGCCGGTCCAGCGGGACGAACCGGCACTGGGCGGCCGGCGCGCTGAACGGCGTGCGGTAGCCGACGTTGTGGGTGAACTGCACGCTGCCCATCAGCTTGCCGTGGAACGAGCCCTCGGGCGCCAGGAACACCGGGGGCGTGGCCCTGCGTTCGTCGTTGGCGTGGCGCAGGGCCGCCACCAGCCGCTCGAAGCCGGCCTCGTCCAGGGCGCCGGCGCCCGCCTCGAAGCCCGGCACGGCCGAGGTGCCGTCGACGGCGGCGGCGCCGGCAGCCCGCCGACCCGCCAGTCGGGCCCGGAGCCGGCGCGGTGGTAGGTGATGGCCGGCTCGGTGATACGGCGCGTGCTGTCGCAGACCCGGATCTCGCCGGCCGGAGTCAGGGAGAGCAGTGTGTGGCAGTCGTCCACCAAGGTGCCGTTGACCGACGGGGGTATGCCGCCGGGGCCGGGCTGGTAGCGCACCAGCGCCTCGCCGGTGACGACCGCGACCTGCACGTCCGCCCCGCGCCCCGGCAGGCAGGGGTCGGCCGGGCCGGGCACCATGCTCAGCCGGTCGCGGATGGACAGGGCGGCGTGCACCGCCCGTTCGGCGTCGTCCTCGGCGGCCCGGGGTACGCCGAACAGCGCCAGCCACACCGACCCGATCGAGGCGGCCACGGTGCCGCCGAGGCATTTGACGTCCTCGCGGATCGTCGCGGCCATGCTCTCGACCGCCTCGTCGATCGTCTCGGGGTCGATGTCCGCGCGGTCGGGGCTGAGTTGGGCCCGGACGATGAGCACGCTGACGTTCTTGCGCTCGGCGACCATGGTGCGCAGGCCGGCACCCGGCGGGACGGCCGGCGCCGCCTCGGGCCGACGGGTTTCGACGCCGGGGCCTTCAGGAGACCCGGTACGGCGGTCGGGCCGCTCCTCGGGAACGGCGACCGGCTCGGCCGGACGCGTCCTGGCGTCAGGGGCGGGACGCCCGGCCCGGTCGGCGCTGTCCCGGGGGGAGTTGTCGCCGGGTGTCGCGGTGGTGTTCCTGGTGCTGATGGGCGGCGCGCTCGGGCCGGTGTTCATGGCCGCCCAGCACGCGATGCTGCACTGCGCCCCGGGCCGCACGGACATCGCCCTCGCGGCCGACTCCGGTTCCTACAACGCCGGTATCGCGGCGGGCGCCGCGCTCGGCGGGCTGCTCCTGCCGCTCTCCGGAGCGCGGGGCGTGTTCCTCGCCGGCGGACTGCTGACCGTCGGGGCGTGTGCGGTGCTGCTGCTCGGCGGGCGCCTGCCGCGTCCTCGGCCGGTGTCCGCGGATTCCGTCACCGGCCCCGCCGCCGCAGCCGTCCGCCGGAGTCCGCCCGGTACGAGGGCCGCCGTACCGCTCCCCGCACCCGGTCACCGCCCGGATCGCTCCGAGCGGTGACCAGGTGCGGGTGGTGTGCCTCAGGCCGCCAGCTCCGCGCTCGGCCGCTCCGCCGCGTCGAGCAGGCCGATCAGGGTCGCCCGGGCGCGGGCCACGCGGGAGCGGACCGTGCCGATGGGGCAGTCGCTGACCTCGGCCGCCTCGGCGTACGGCAGGCCGAGCAGTTGGGTGAGGACGAACGCCTCCCGGCGCTCGTCCGGCAGAACGGCCAGCAGGTCCAGCAGGGCGATGCCGTCGTCGAATCCGGGCAGGCCCTGCGGCTGGGCCGACTCGACCGCCAGCTGCCAGTCCGCGGTGTCGGACAGCCGGGGGCGGGCGGCCGCGTGCCGGTAGCTGTCGATCACCGCGCGGCGGGCGATGGACAGCAGCCAGGCGCGCGCCGAGGAGCGGCCCTCGAAGCGGTGCAGGCTGCCGAGGGCGCGCAGGAAGGTGTCCTGGGCGAGGTCGTCGACGGCCTGGGGGTCGGTGCAGAGGTGGGCGACATAGCGCTGGACGTCGCGGTGCAGGGCACGGACGAAGTGCTCGACCGCGTCCGCGTCGCCGCCCCGGGCGGCCAGCGCCCACGCGGTTATCGACTCGTCGGCGGTGACCGCCTGGTCGGATGCGGTCCGTGCTGCGGGCAGGACAGGAGTGATCACCTGGTGTCCTTCTCGGGTCAACCGTGACCGGACCGGGGCGCGCCTGGGCGCGGACGGTCCGGTGAGAGTGAGGAGACGGCCCTACGACGCACGGACGGGCAGCGCGACGGCACACCGGTAGAGGGGTGAGACGGCGCCCTGGCATGGGGGTGCCACGCCATGACGACGCCTCGGTACAGGAGTGCTATGGCATGGCTGCGCTGCGGCACGTGCGTGGACGTACGGCCGTGGACCGAGGCGCACAGGGGCGGCCTCGGTGTACCGGCTGTCTTCAGACGACAGCGGTCCCCACGGGCGGCCCGCGCGAGGTGATCGCGTGGATGAGGAGGGCGAGCCCCGGCGCCCGGTCCGAGCGGGGCCGGGGCGGGCGGAGGTCCGGGCGGTCGGCGGCGACGGGCAGGGCCAGCAGCAGCCGCAGCGGCGCGGCCAGCCATCCGGCCACGGCCCGCAGGATGCGGAAGGCGGCGCGCTCGCCGTACGCCAGCCACAGCCCGGTGAGGAGCGCGGCCAGCAGGTGGGCGGCGAGCATCCCGGACGACGACCAGCCGCCGCCGTCCATGGAGTGCCCCATGTGCCCCATGTCCATGGCGTCCATGGGCATCGATCCCCTGCCCATGCCGCCCATGTCCATCCCGCTCATGTCCATCGACATGCCCGTGTGCCGTGTCGGCGGGGGCGCGGGGTGGGCGGAGGCGGACTGGGCGAGGGAGAACGCCGAGTGCAGTGCGGCCTGGGTGGCGACCACGAGCGGGACGATCAGTGCCGGCCCCCGCTCCCGGGCGGTCAGGCACCAGCCGACGCCGCCGGTCGCGGCCAGTCCGGTGACCAGCGCCCACGCGGGGACGTCGCTGCCGGACATCAGGACGTGGCCCAGGGCGGCGAGTACGACACAGACGGCCGCGAACACCGCGGCCCGTACTGTGCGCACACCCCACCCTGCTGTCATGGCGTCCCATCCTCGCATCCCGGCCCCGGCCGCCGTGAGGAGGTACGGAAGTCACCCTCGCGGCACTCAACGGTCCCGCAGCCGTGACGTTCTGGCGAGCAGGCTCCGCTCCCACCCGCTCGCGGGCCGGGTCCGGGCCGGGGCGCTGGACGGTGCCGACGCCGTCGTGCACCTGGCCGGTGCCGGCGTCGGGGACAGACGCTGGACCGCGGCCTACCGGCGGGAGATCCGCGAGAGCCGGGTGCGGGGCACCGAGGACCTCACGCGGGCCTGCGCCGAGTCCTCCGGCGGGCCGCGCGACCTGGTGTCCGCCTCCGCGACCGGCTACTACGGCGAACGGACGAGAGCGCGGCGCCCGGGGACGGCTTCCTCGCCTCGGTCTGCGCCGACTGGAGGCCGCGGCCGAGCCGGCGCGGCAGGCGGGCGTCCGGGTGGTGCATCCGCGCACGGGTCTGGTGGTGTCGGCCGCAGGCGGTGCCTTCGGGCGCCTGCTCCCGCTGTTCCGCCTCGGCCTGGGCGGCCGTCGGCTCGGGCACCAGTTACTGGCCCTGACCTCTACAGCCCGTCGACCCGGGCCGGCTCACTCGTCGGAGTCGGGCTTGCTCCGTGCCGCCGCGTACGCCTGGGCCGGTGTCATGGAGACGCCGTCGAGCATGACCGTCTCGTAGGGGCTCACCTTGGCGCAGGTCTTGGCCTCGTCGGCGGTGGTGGCGTGGGCACCTCCGACGGCGGCCTTGGTGTCGGCGGGCGCGGGCGAGGCCGTGGGGGTGCGATAGCTGCTGCCGCTGGGCCAATCGCCGCCGATCACCAGGGTCAGGCCGCTGCCGGTGCCCCGCTTCAGGCGTGAGGCGGGCAGGCCGAGCGCCTTGGCGACCGTCCGGGCCGCGGCCTTCCGTCCGGTGCCGTAGGTGAGGGTC
Organism: Streptomyces sp. NPDC046727; assembly: GCF_040645635.1. Taxonomy (NCBI): domain Bacteria; kingdom Bacillati; phylum Actinomycetota; class Actinomycetes; order Kitasatosporales; family Streptomycetaceae; genus Streptomyces; species Streptomyces sp. NPDC046727. The sequence continues at coordinate 44,820 of NZ_JBEYYR010000032.1, read as the reverse complement.
GTGGTGCCGGCGAGGCTCGGGGCGTTGGCCGTGGTCGTGGCGGAGCTGAAGCCCTGGCCGGTGAGGGCGGTCGCGACGGCGGAGGCGCGGCCGGTGATGCCGGTGCCGTTCTCCACCGTCACGGCGATCTCGGAGGCGGGCACGGCGGGGGCGGTGGCCGTGGCCTTGGCGGTCGCGGAGGCCGCCGCGGACTTCTTGCCGGAACCGGTGGTCAGCGGCTGGTCGTCGGCGATGGTGGAGAACAGGGCCTTCGCGCCCGTACCCACCACCACACGGTCCTTGTCGGCCGGGTCGGGGGCGGTCTGCATCGTCGTGAAGGTGATCCGCTTGGTGGGCACCTTGTTCACGTCGTCCGCGAGCGAGATGAGCTTGTTGACGCTGCCGAGGCCGTCGTCCACGGTGAGTGCCTTGGTGGCGGCGTCGGCGAGCTTGTAGACCGCGGTGGGGTCGGTGAGCGTGCCCGCGCTCTTGAACTTGCGGATCATCGCGCTGAGGAAGATGTGCTGCGAGATCGTACGGCCGAGGTCGCTGCCGTCGCCGAAGCCGTGCCGGGACCGCACGAACTCCAGGGCGGCGACTCCCTTGAGGGTGTGGGTGCCCTTGGAGAGTTTCAGATGCGAGTAGGTGTCGTAGACGTCGTCGCTGACGCACACGGAGACGCCGCCGACCGCGTCGGACATCTTCACCACGCCGGAGAAGTCGAGCTTGACGAAGTGGTCGATGGGTATGCCGGTGAGCTGGTGGACGGTGGCCACCTGGCATGCGGGGCCGTACTGGAGCGCGCTGTTGATCTGGCCGTAGTAGCCGGACGTGGACTGGCCGCTCTTACTGTCCTCGCAGGCCGGGACCTTGGTCATGGTGTCGCGGGGGATGCTCATCACGGTGGCGTTGGAGCGGTCCGCGGATATGTGCAGCACCATCTGCACGTCCGCGTTGCTGCCGGTCTGCACGCCGGTCGTCGAGCAGCCGCCGCCGAGCTTGCAGTCCGTCTTGCTGGTACGGCCGTCCGAGCCCATGACCAGGATGTTGATGGGGGTGCGGCCGAAGGCGTCGGCCTTCTCCGTGCCCCCCTTGCCGTCCAGCGCGACGCTGTGGATGTTGCCGTTCAGGTGCTCGTAGAACCACCAGCCCGCGCCGGCGGTGACCACGACGATGGCGGACAGGCAGATTCCGGTGATCTTCAGCAGCCGCCTGCCGCGCCGCGCCGGACGGGCCCGGCGGAGCCGGTTGCCGCCGCGCGCCCGCGACGCCGCGCGGGCCGCGCCCCGGCCGCCCGGGCGAGGCGTCTCGTCCGGCTCGGCCGTGCGCTGAACGGGCATCCGCGTGCCGCGGCTGCGCGTGGCCTGACCGGCCGGCCCGTCCCACGGGTCGCTCATCTCCCACTCCCCTGAACGGTCGGGCCTGCGCCACGTCGGTTGCGTGGTTGCGCAATCTAACAAACACCTGGCCCGAAGAGCGCGGATGCATACCCGATTCACAGGTGGGGCCGGGGGTGCGCTTGTCGCCGCCTAGGCGGCCGGCGCCGGGGCGCCGGACCGGTGTGCAGGGCCTTCGCCGGTCAGCCGGGGGAAGGAGCGGGCGGCGGTCAGGAAGCCGAGGGTCGTCAGCACGAACGGCCAGGTGAACGCGTGTCCGCCGGACGGGGCGAGCAGATGGGCGACGGCCGGGGTCACGGCGGTCGCCGTCGCCGCGCCGAGCAGGGCGTACAGCAGCGTGGCCGGGGCCGCCGCCAGGAACACACCGCACAGGGCGAGGGCGACGAGTACCGCGTTGTAGCCCAGCGTGCCGTCGGCGATCCGGGCCGACGGCGCACCGAGCGCCCAGGCGGTGAGGATGCCGGTCGCACTGCCGGCGACGGCCACCAGCCCCGCCGTCCGGCTCGCCAGGAACAGCCCCACGAGCAGCAGCGCGCCGACGTACCACTCGTCCAGGAAGAAGACCTGGGACACATTGCGGAAGAACGCCCGCCACAGGTCGCCGGGGCGCAGGGCGGTCGAGCCGGTGGCGGCGCGGGGCAGCGCGGCGAGGCTGTCGCCGTACGGCCAGATCCGCCGGAAGGCGGGCGCGGCGACCGTGACCGCGCTCGCCAGCAGGCAGTACGGCAGGGTCAGCGGCGGCAGCCGCCACACACGCAGCAGCCGGACCACGGCGGCGGTGGCGACCGCCGTCACGACGCAGCCCGCGGCGGCGAGCAGCGCCGTGGACAGCCGGCCCGCGTCCAGGAACACCGCGAAACACAGAGCCAGGAGGCAGGAGTTGAAGCCCTCAAGGCCCGCCTCCACCCGGTCCCCGGCCACGTGCAGCAGCCGTGCGGTACCGGTGCCGAGGGCGGCGCCGCCCAGGGCGTAGGCGCCGTACCGCCAGTCGGCCGTGGCGAGGGCGAGACAGAAGACGGCGCCCGTCCGCGCGTCGGCCAGGAACATCACCTGGGCCGGGCCGCGCAACAGACACGGCACCAGGCCCGCACCGCGCCCCCGACGCCACCACCGGACACCGTCCGACCGCCGCACGTCCCGCCCCCTTCGCCCGATGCCCCTGCCGATTTCCACATTGCGGCACGCATCTTCCGGCATACGATACTGCCTGCCGAAGTCAGGATCCGGGGGTGGCTCCCGGCACTGCCGGGAGCGCGGTCACTTCCCGGTGCCCCGGCGGCGTACGGCCACCAGCACCAGTCCGCCGAGCACCGTGGCGCCCGCCGCGGCGGCGGCCATGAGCGGCATGCCGTCGCTACCGGTTCTCGCGAGGGTGCCGCCGGTCGCGGTGCCCGAAGCGGACGTCGTCGATGCGGTGTCCGCCGATCCGGACGTGCCCGTCGCACCGGACGTACCCGTGGTGCCGGTGCCGCCGGTCGTGCCCGTCGTGCCGGTGCCGCCGGTCGACTGGCCGTGCGGGTCGTTGCCCTGGCCCTCCGTGCCGGAGCCGCCGCTGCCCGAGTCCCCGCCGGTGGTGGTCGAGCCGGTCGTCGTGCCCCCGGAAGTGCTCGTGCCCGGCTCGTCGCCGCCGGTCACGTCGACGGCGAGGTAGGCCGTGTCGTTCGCCGGGTTCTTGTCGAACTCGGGGTGGATGCCGTACACCGAGCTGGCCTTCACCTCGCCCTTGGTGCTCTTCGCCGTCTTCCCGATCTCCAGGACGAAGGTGTAGTCGAGGTACTGGTCCACGTCGATGGTGTGGTTGCCGGGCCAGCAGACGTACCGCGCATGGCCCGGCTCCGACGGCCCGGTCGGCCCGTCGATCCCGAACGGCTCGCAGTCCTCGGGCACCTCCTTGGCGACGGTTCCGGCCGGGATCCGCACCAGCAGGGCCGGCTGGTCGTCGCTCTCCTGGTTCTGGATCCAGCCGGGGCCGTCGTTGCGCAGCGTCGCGGTGACGGTCACCCGGCTGCCGGGCGCGCCCTCCGCCAGGTCGCCCTCCGCCGCCAGGTCCGCCGTGCTGTCCGCGGTCAGGGCGAGCCGCCGGTAGCTGTCGTCGAACCCCTCCCCCGGCGCATCGCCGGTGCGGCTCGTGCCGTACTCGACGGCCTCCATCAGGGCCTGGGGCAGGGCCTTGAACCGTACCGGCGTGGTGATCGAGGCGCCGGGCTGGATGACCGTGTCCAGCTCGCACAGCGCCTGCCGGACGTGGTCGGCGATGGTCGAGTAGGTGCAGCCGGCGACCTGCTGAGGGAAGTCGAGGCCGCGGGTCAGCCGGACCCGGAAGGTGAGGCCGTCGGCGGGTGCCGTGCCCTTGTTGGTGACGGTGACGGAGTTGTCGTAGACCTCGCCCGGCTTCGGGGAGGCGGCCGGCAGAGCGGAGATCACCAGGTCGGGAGCGAGATCGTCGGCGTGCGCCACGGGAACGGCGAAGGCGGGAATGCCGATGCCGATCGCTGCGGCGGCCACGGCTGCCGCCGTGGAACGGAGGGGTGCGCGCACGGTGGATCTCCTCGTCGTCATGCACATCTGATGGCACATCGGTGGACAGAAAGTGCGACGACCAGGCCGTGTCGGCCTGGTCGTCATGTGCTTGACACGCGAGGGGACCCAGAGGTTGTAGGGGTCTCAAACCCAACGGCGGCCGAACCGGCGTCAGGACTGTGGGCGGCGGCCGTGGTTCGCGGCGTGCTTGCGGCGCGACTTCTTCTTCCGGCGTCGCTTCGAGGACATGGGACCTCCACGGGGACACAGACGGAGCGCAACCGGCTCCGTGGACGATGAAGAAATGGACATAAGAACCCTATCTCTGCATTTCCGTCCACTCCACCGCAGGCCATGAGAGTATCCAGTCCCCTTATGTTGCGAATTGCCGGACTCTCAGAGGAGTACACACCATGACCGGTGATCCGGAGCCGATCAGCACCCAGGCCCGTCGAGCGCTGGAGCAGGAGCTGGCCGACCTGCGGGACGAACGCCGGCTGGTCGCCGGAACGCTCCGGGACGCCACCTCGGTGGGCGACCAGGCCGACCAGGCGGACGAGTTGCGGCGCGCCGATCAGCTGGAACGCCTGGACCGTCGTATCGAGGACATCACCGTACGGCTGCGCCAGGCGGACGAGGCCGGCCCCGCCCCCACCGACGTCGCCGGGGTGGGTAGCACGGTCACCGTCCGCTTCTCGGACGGCGAGACGGAGACCCTGCAGATCGGCGAGGTCACCGAGGCGCTGGACGAGACGCTCGTCACCGCCGACAGCCCGCTCGGGCGCGCGCTGCTGGGCCGCCGGTCCGGGGACACCGTCCACTACAACACCCCGGACGGGCCGGAGACGGCGGTCGTGGTGTCGATCGGCGCGCCTCAGTCGCAGTGACGGGTCGGCTCCATACTGACGGCGTCCTCACGGCAGGGTCGGCTCAGGCGCCGGAGGCGGACGGGGCTCCGGAGCCGTTCTTGCGTACGACGCAGTGCAGCGAGTCGTGCTGCACATCGGCGACGATGGTGTCGCCGGGGCCGGCCTCGCCGCTGAGCAGCAGGGTGGCGATGCGGTTGTCGAGTTCCGCCTGGATGGTGCGGCGCAGCGGCCGGGCGCCGAACTCCGGCTGGTGACCGTGGGCGATGAGCAGCTTCTTGGCCGCTTCCGTGACCTCCAGGCTCATCCCCTGGGCGTGCACCCGGCGCTTGCTCTGGTCCAGCAGATGGTCCACGATCCGGCTCAGGTCGTCCTCGGACAGGCCGTGGAAGATGATGATGTCGTCGATCCGGTTGAGGAACTCCGGCAGGAACCGGCCGCGCAGGTCGTCCATCAACGCGTCCTTGAGCTCGGACACATCACCCTTGTGGTCCAGGATGCGGTGGGCGCCGATGTTGGACGTCATGATGACGACGCAGTGCCGGAAGTCGACGGTGCGGCCCTGGGAGTCGGTGAGCCGTCCGTCGTCCAGGATCTGCAGCAGCGTGTTGAAGACGTCCGGGTGGGCCTTCTCCACCTCGTCGAAGAGGACCACGCTGTAGGGCTGGCGGCGGACCTTCTCGGTGAGCTGGCCCGCCTCCTCGTAGCCGACGTATCCGGGAGGCGCGCCGACCAGCCGGGCGACGGTGTGCTTCTCCTGGAACTCGCTCATGTCGAAGCGGATCATGCGGTCCTCCTCGCCGAACAGCAACGCGGCGAGGGTCTTGGCGAGTTCGGTCTTGCCGACACCCGTCGGGCCGAGGAAGAGGAAGGATCCCACGGGACGGTTCGGGTCGCCCATGCCGGCGCGGTTGCGGCGTACGGCCTGGGAGACCGCGGTGACCGCCTCGTCCTGGCCGACGATTCTCGCGTGCATCTCCTCTTCGAGCCGAAGCAGCTTCTCCTTCTCGCCGGCGGTGAGCCGGGAGACCGGGATGCCGGTGCGGCGGGAGACGACGTCGGCGATGTCGGAGGCCGTGACGGAGACGACGCCCTCGCGGCGCTCCTCGATACCGGCGAGTTCGCCCTCCGCTTCGGCGATCTCCCGCTTCAGCTCCGAGGCCTTCTCGAAGTCCTCGGCGGACACGGCCTGTTCGAGTTCCCGCCGGAGTTTGGCGATACGGTCCTCGCGGCTGACGACCTCGGTGGAACGACCGGCGCTGCGCAGCCTCACCCGGGCGCCGGCCTGGTCCATCACGTCGATCGCCTTGTCGGGCAGGAAGCGGTCGCTGATGTAGCGGTCGGACAGCTCGGCGGCAGCCGCCAACGCCCCGTCCTCGAAGCGGACCTGATGGTGTGCCTCGTAGGCGTCGCGCAGCCCTTCGAGGATCTGCACCGTCTCCTCGACCGTGGGTTCCGGGACCATGACGGGCTGGAACCGGCGTTCCAGGGCGGCGTCCTTCTCGACGTACTTGCGGTACTCGTCGATGGTCGTGGCGCCCACGACACGGAGTTCTCCGCGCGCGAGGGCGGGCTTGAGGATGTTGCCCGCGTCCATCGAGCCCTCGCCGGTGGCGCCGGCGCCGACGACCGTGTGCAGTTCGTCGATGAAGAGGACGATGTCACCGCCGGCTGCCTGGACGTCCTCGATGACCTTCTTCAGCCGCTCCTCGAACTGCCCGCGGTACTGGGCGCCCGCCACCATGCCCGACAGGTCCAGCGAGACGACCCGCTTGTCCTTCAGGGTGTCCGGGACCTCGCCCGCCACGATGCGCTGGGCCAGTCCCTCCACGATGGCGGTCTTGCCGACTCCGGGTTCGCCGATCAGCACGGGGTTGTTCTTGGAGCGCCGCGAGAGGATCTCGACGGTCTGCTCGATCTCCTCGGCCCGCCCGACCACCGGGTCGAGCTTGCCGGCCTTCGCCTCCTCCGTGAGGTCGCGGCCGTACTCGTCCAGGGTCGTGGTCGGCTTCTTCCGCTCGGCGGGGGCCGCCTCGGCGCGCGGCGCCGTCTGTTCGGTGAGGCCCGCGAGGCGCCCGGTGTCCAGGCCTTCGGCCCGCAGCAGCCGGGCGGCACCCGTGTCGCTGTCGCCGATCAGGGCGCCGAGAATGTGCTCCGGGCCGATGTAGGACACGCCCGCCGCCTGGGACCGGACGTAGGCGGCGCCGAGCGTGCGCTTGGCCGCCGGGGTGAGTCCCGGCTGCGCGGAGGGCTCGCCGGACTCGCGGGGCAGGACCTTGCCCAGCTCGGCGGCGAGCCTGTCGGGGTCGACGCCCACCTGCGAGAGCAGCCGGCGCGACGGGTCGACCTGGGTGGCCGCCCAGAGCAGGTGTTCGGTGTCGAGGTCGGAGGTGCCGTCCTCGGCGGCTCGCCGGGCGGCCAGATGGAGCAGTCGCTGTGACGATTCCGTCAGCAGCCGTCCGATGGGTACGCGCTGCACCGCGGGCGGCGATGACGCCGGTGACATTCCGAAGAAACGATTCAGCAACTCACTGAAAGGGTCCGACGAACCGAACGGTGCACCGAACGACATCGACATGGCAGCTCCAGGCGCGCGAGGGGGCAGCGAAGGGTATCCGCGAGGGGGTGAGTAATCACCCATCACTCAACCCCGGTGGGGACGGCACCGCAAGCGGAAGGAGAGGGCGGGAGATCGTCGAGAAAGGTCACGGTCGGCACATGGAAGAGACAGCCCGTGACCGCGACGGAGAAGTCCAGAATCCGGTCGTGCTGCCCTGGTTCCCGGCCCAGGAACATGTTCCGCAGCATCTCCTCGATGACGTCCGGAGTACGGGCGTAACCGATGAAGTAGGTGCCGAACTCGCCTTTTCCGATGCTGCCGAACGGCATGTTCTCCCGTACGATCTTGCGCTCGTTCCCGTTCTCGTCGGTGACGGTGTTCAGCGCGACATGGGAATCCGCGGGCTTCACCTCGTCGGCGAGTTCGATATTCGCCAGCTTGGAACGCCCGATGACCCTTTCCTGCTCCTCGGACGGCAGAGCGTTCCAGGCCGCCATGTCGTGCAGGTACTTCTGGACGATGACATAGCTGCCGCCGGCGAATTCCGGGTCCTCGTCCCCGATGAACACCGCGTCGGCCGCCGGCTGCCCCTCGGGATTCTCGCTGCCGTCCACGAAGCCGAGCAGATCGCGTTCGTCGAAGAATTTGAAGCCATGTACTTCGTCGACCACCGTGGCCGCTCCGTCGAGCCGCTCGACCAGCAGCCGGGCCAGTTCGAAGCAGAGGTCCATGCGGCAGGAACGGACGTGGAAGAGGAGGTCCCCGGGGGTGCCGGGGGCCCGGTGGCGCGGGCCCGCCAGCTCCACGAACGGGTGCAGCTCCCGAGGCTCGGGCCCGCTGAACAGCCGGCCCCAGGCCGCCGAACCGATACCGACGACACAGCTCAGCTCCTCGGCGGGCGCGCGGAAGGCGACCGAGCGGCGCAGGCCGGAGACGTCCTCCAGCAGGTCCCGGACCTGGTCCTCGCCCCCGGCGGCGATCGTGACGACGAGGAACACGGCGGCCCTGGCCGGCGGGACGATGACGGGCTGCGGCTCGGACACGGGCATCTGCCTCCAGCGGGGCGGCTTCCGCACCAGCATCGCGCGGCTCCGCCGGTCCGGCAGGTCGTACGAGCCATACGGCGGCACGCCCGGCGGTCGTGAGCGCTTCGAGTGGCATTTCGCCCGCGCCGCCCAGGCCTGCCACGCATCGCAGCCCGCGCTGTCGGAGGCGCTGCGCAAGCTGAAGGAGGAGCTGGACGTGCCCCTGGTCCGGCGGGGACGCACGTACGAGGGCTCACCGTGGAGGGCGAACGCATCGTCGTCCGGGCGCAGCGGATCCTGGCCGACCGGGACGCGCTGAAGGACGAGGTCGGGGCGCTGCGCGACGGGCGCAGCGGCCGGATGCGGAACGGGTGCGTGCCGACCGCGACCGGTGCGGTGTCCCTGCCGACCGGTCGCCGCCTCCGCGATGGACGGGTGGGCCGTGGCCGGGGCGGGGCCCTGGCGCCTGGGCGGCACCGGCGTGCCGGCCGGCGAGGAACCCGTACCGCTCGCGCCGCACATGGCCGTGCCCATCACCACCGGCGCCCCGCCACCGCCGTACTGCGCCGGGAGCACGGCACGGCCGACGACCGGCGGGGCATGCTGTACGACCGCTCGCCCGAGCGACTCGCCGAGGGCCGCGACATCCGGCCGCGCGGCCAGGAGTGCCGCCGCGTCCGGGTACGACCGGCTGGCCGTACACCGCCGCCCGAGCGTCGAACTGCTCGTCCTGTGCGACGAGTTGCTGACCTCCGGCAGGCCACGCAGTGGACGGGTCCGGGACGCCCTCGGACCGTTGCCGGCGCCGTGGCTGCGCCGCTGCGGCGCCGAACTGATCGGGCATCAACTGCTCGCGGACGGCCTGGAGTCGCTCCGGGAGGCCGTGCGCCGCTCCCCCGCCGACGTCGTGGCCACCACCGGGAGCACCACCGAGTCGACCAGCAGGCGGGCGCCCAGTGTCCCGAGCGGTCCGCCCCGGACATCCAGTCATCCTCGCCGAACCGCTGCTGCGCCACCTCGGCGGGCACTCCGGTCCCGACCCGCAGCGTCTCACCGTCGCCACCACGCTGCCCGGACACCCCTCGGACACGAGGCTGCTGCCGGTGTGCTGCGCACGCTCTCGCCCCCGGGCACGCTGCCCGTCCTGCGGTGGTTCACACAGGCGTGTGGCCCTGGAGGTACTCGCGCACGGTGCGCGGCAACGGCGTGCCGGCGGTTTCCGCTATCGATGCCCAGCGCAGTTGCTCCGGCGTGAAGCGGCCTCCGTCCGACGGGGACTCGCTCAGCAGCTGGCACACCACGGCGGTCTCTCCCGCGGTTTCGCGCGGCGCCAGCGGCTCAGTGCCGTCGACGAGGTAGCCGGTGACCTCGTAGACGATCCGCGCCGCGGTGGCCTGGGCCGTCTCGGCGGGTTCCGGGGTGCCCGAGGGCAACCCCCAGCCGTCCGCCTCCGGCACCAGCAGCAGCCGCCCGTCGTACACGACGACCGCCCGCACCACGCCCTCCGCCTGCTCCAGCGTCATATGGCCCCTCACCCCTCCCCAGGCAACCTCTTGCCTACCCAGGGTCGAACAGGTGATGCACCGCACGGCCATGCCGGATCAGTACAGCACCGGGAGGTCTCCGGGCCGCACCCGGAGCGTGACCGGGAGGGTGGCCTCCACCTCGCCGTCGGCGCCGTAGGGGACCGGACGGGTGGCCTCGATGCGCAGCTCCCGGCCGCGCAGGACGCGCACTTCGGGGCGGCGGACGTGGGCGCCGGTCCTCAGTTCGTTCATCAGGGTGAAGAACAGCCGGCGCGGGGCCTCGCGGATCATCACGATGTCCAGCAGCCCGTCGTCGACGCGGGCGCCGGGAGCGATGAGCCGGCCGGAGCCGTAGTAGGGGGAGTTGGCCGCTACGACGGTGTAGCCGCGGTGGGTGTGTTCCTCGCCGTCGACGGTGACGCGGTAGTCGGCCGCTCGCCAGGAGGTGACGGCGCGCAGGCCGCCCGCGTAGTAGGAGGCGGCGCCGCGCAGCAGACGGGCGTTGTTGGCGTGCCGGTTGGCCTCCGCGTCGACACCGGCGTACACGCTGCCCAGGACCACCGTGCGCGGGTGGACGGCCGACTCGACCTCGATGGTGTCGACGGGCCGGGGCTCGGCGTGCAGCAGGATGCCGGCGAGCGCCTCGGGGTCCGCGGGCAGGTGCAGCGCGCGGGCGAAGTCGTTGCCGCGCCCGGCCGGTACGAGGCCCAGGACGGTGCCGGTGCCGCTGAGCGCGCCGCCGATGCCGCCCGCGATGCCGTCGCCGCCCACGGCCAGGACGATCCGGCCGCGCCGGCCGGCCTTGCGGGCGATGTCCTGGGCGTGGGCGAGGCTGTGGCTGTACTCCGTCTCCAGCTCGGCGCCGGCCGCGCGGAGCAGCCGGGCCAGGTGGAGCAGGGTCGCCGCCCCGGTCGAGCCGCCCGCGGTGGGGTTGACGACGGCGGTGAACTGGCGCATCGGTGTGCCTCCGAGGCAGGCGGTCGGATCGGGTGGGTCAGTCGGTGGGCAGCAGGACGCCGGGGTTGAGGAGCCCCTCGGGGTCCAGGCGGCGCTTGACCGCGCGCAGGGCCGAGATGCCGAGCGGGCCGGCTTCGCGGACGTACCAGTCGCGGTGGTCGGTGCCGACCCCGTGGTGGTGGGAGATGGTGCCGCCGGCGGCCAGCACGGCTTCGTTGGCGGCGTGCTTGGCGGGCGTCCAGTGGGCCACCGGGTCCTCGCCCTGGGCGCTGACGACGGTGAAGTACAGCGAGGCGCCGTTCTCGTACACGTGGGAGATGTGGCACATCACGAGGGGTGGGGTGCCGGACTGGGCGAGGGTGTCGGTCAGGGCCGTGCGGACGGCCGTGTACAGCTCGGGGATCCGGGACCAGAAGGCGGCGGTCTCCAGGGTCTCGGCGAAGGCGCCGACGTCGAGCAGGGCGTCGCGCAGGTAGGGCGCGGAGTAGCGGCCGTGCGCCCAGCGTTCGCCGGGTTCGGTGCCGACGAGGGTGCCACCGCAGGCCGTCAGGACGGCCGCCGCCCGCTCGCGGCGGTGCGCGGTGTCCTCGGCCGTCCCCTCGTAGCCGGCGATCGCCTGGCAGCCCGCGCCGCCCTGCGCCAGGTCGGCGCCGATCGCGTCGGGCTGGGCGAGGCCGATGAGTGTCTCGGTCTCGTCGGACAGGCGCAGCACGGTCGGCCGGGGTCCGTCCTGGGCGAGCCGGCGCAGTGCGGCGGTGCCCTCCTCGAAGGAGGCGAACCGCCAGCCCTCGTACACCCGCACCTCGGGCAGGGGCCGGATCCGTACGGTGACGGAGGTGATCACGCCGAAGGCGCCCTCGGAGCCGAGGATCAGCTGGCGCAGGTCGGGTCCGGCGGCGGAGCGGGGGGCGCGGCCGGTCTCGATGGTGCCCTCGGGGGTGGCGAGGGTGAGGCCGAGGACCATCTCGTCGAAGCGGCCGTAGCCGGCGGACGCCTGCCCGCTGGAGCGGGCCGCGGCGAAGCCGCCGATGGTGGCCCATTCGAAGGACTGCGGGAAGTGGCCGAGGGTGAAGCCCTGTTCGGCGAGCAGGGTCTCGGCCTCGGGGGCGCGCAGGCCGGGCTGGAGCACGGCGGTGCGGGAGACGGGGTCCAGGTCGAGCAGGCCGTTCATGCGGCGCAGGTCGAGGGCGACGAACGCGCTGCGCTGCGGGGCGAGTCCGCCCACGACCGAGGTGCCGCCGCCGAAGGGGACGAGTGCCAGGCCGTGCGCGGCGCACGCGCGCAGTACGGCGAGGACCTCGTCGTGGGTGGCGGGCAGGACGACGGCCTGCGGGACGTCCGAGAAGTCACCGGCGCGGATGCGCAGCAGGTCGGGGGTGGACTTGCCGCGGGTGTGCCGGACGCGGCTCTCGGTGTCCGTGCGGACGTGTTCGTCGCCGCCGACGGCCTCGGCGAGCGCCTTCAGGGTGGTGACGTCGGCCGTGGTGGCGGGCAGGCGGATGTCGTCCAGGCCGAGCGCGGGGGTGGTGCGCGGCTTGACGCCGAGCAGGTCGCGCAGCAGCCCGGTCACCGTGTCGGGCAGCGGTGCCGCCTTGGCCGGGTCGCCCCAGCCGTTCCACAGCATGTCCATTGAACGGTCGTCCTCACAGGTCGGTGTGCTCGCTTCGCGCGGCTCGGCTGCCGTCTCCGCGGCCGGAACGCTTCCGTCCCGGCCTCGGGGCGTTACACTGTGACACATGACGCCCATTCGTCACAACGGTTCGGACAGTGATTCCGTGCTCGACGCGGCCCGCGACTGTGTGCTCGCCGTCGGAGTACGGCGCACCACGTTCGCCGACGTCGCCCGCCGCGCCGGCGTCTCCCGGATGACGCTGTACCGGCGCTGGCCGGACCTGCGGACCCTGGTGGGCGATCTGATGACCCGGGAGTGGATCGAGGTGGCCACCCGGGCCATACCGGAGCCGGTGCCCGGCATCAGCACGCGCACCCGGATCGTGGACGGGCTGGTGGCCGGTGTCGAGGCGTTCCGGGCGCACCCCCTCTTCCGCAAGATCGTCGACGTCGATCCGGAACTGCTCCTGCCGTACGTGCTCGACCGGCGCGGCGCGAGCCAGGAGGCGCTGCTGGCGCTTCTGGGCGACGCGCTGCGCGAGGGCCACACGGACGGGTCCGTACGGCCCGGCCACACCGAACGGCAGGCCCGCGCCCTGCTGTTGACCGTGCAGTCCTTCACCCTGTCCCTGCGCACGATGACCGAGGAGGACGATCCGGAGCTGGACTCCGCCGCGTTCCTCGGTGAGCTGCGCACCCTTCTGGAGAGGACCCTGACGCCATGAGTCACACCGAGGCCGCGCGCGGCTCGTCCCTCAGCGCACACCGGCGCGGCCGGGAACTGGCCGAGGCCACGGACGGCCGGGTGGCCGACGTCCTGGTCGTCGGGCTGGGCGCCACCGGTGCCGGAGCCGCGCTGGACGCGGCGGCCCGCGGACTGGACGTCGTCGCGGTGGACGCCCACGACCTGGCCTTCGGCACCTCCCGCTGGAGTTCGAAGCTGATCCACGGCGGGCTGCGCTATCTGGCCTCCGCGCAGTTCGACGTCGCCCACGAGAGCGCGGTCGAACGCGGAGTCCTGATGACCCGTACGGCCCCGCACCTGGTGGCCGCGCAGCCGTTCGTGCTGCCGCTGACCCCGCTGGTGTCCCGGGCCCAGGCGTCGCTGGCGTGGGCCGGGTTCCGGGCCGGTGACGTGCTGCGCCTCGCCGCCCGCACCCCGCGACAGGTCCTGCCCGCACCGCGCCGGCTGTCCGCGACGGAGGCCCGGCACCTCGCGCCCTCCGTCCGCGCGTCCGGGCTGCGCGGCGGGCTGCTGTCCTGGGACGGCAAGGTGACCGACGACGCCCGTCTGGTGACCGCCCTGGCCCGGACCGCCGCCGCGCACGGCGCCCGGGTGCTGACCCGGGTCCGGGCCCTGCGGCTGACCGGGACCGGCGCCCGGATCCGCGACGAACTCACCGGCGAGGAGGGTGAGATCAGGGCCCGCGCCGTCATCAACGCCACCGGCGTATGGGCGGGCGCCCTCGCCGACGGCATCCGGATCCGCCCGTCCCGCGGCACCCACCTGGTCCTGCGCTCGGAGCGGCTCGGCACCCTGCCGGCCGGGCTGCACATCCCGATCCCCGGGGAGACCAACCGCTTCGTCCTGGTCCTGCCCCAGGGCGACGGCCGCGTCTACGTCGGCCTCACCGACGAGCCGGTCGACGGCGGCATCCCGGACGTACCGGAGGTACCCGAGACCGACATCGGCTTCCTCCTGGACGTGCTCGGATCGGTCCTCGACATCCCCGTGGCCCGGGACGAGGTCGTCGGCGCCTTCGCCGGGCTGCGCCCGCTGCTGGACACCTCCGGGGACGGCGCACCGGCGCGCACCTCCGACATCTCACGCCGGCACGCCGTACTGACCTCGCCCGACGGTGTCACCACGGTCGTCGGCGGCAAGCTCACCACCTACCGGCGGATGGCACAGGACGCCGTGGACGCGGCGGCCGAGGCCCGGGGCCTGCGCACGGGTCCCTCCCCCACCGCCGCGCTCCCCCTGGTCGGCGCCGCCGCCCCCGAACGCCTCCGCGCCCTGCCCGCGCCCCGCCGCCTGATCCGCCGCTACGGCACCGAGGCCCTGGCGGTCCACGCCCTCGCGGCCGAGGACCCGGCCCTCGGCGAGCCGGTGCTGCCCGGCCACCCCGTCACCCGGGCCGAACTCCTCTGGGCGGTCCGGCACGAGGGCGCCCTGGACGAGTCCGACCTCCTGGACCGCCGCACCCGCATCGGCCTGGTCCCCGCGGACCGCGCCGAGGTCCTCTCCGCGGCCCGGGAGATGCTGACGAGGCCGGCGCCCACCCACGCCTGACAGAGCGGGCACGAGACGGGCGGGACGCCGGTTCGCCGACCATTCGATTGCGCCGGGGCTCCGCCCCCGGCGTCGTTCGCCCCACGGTGTGCTTCCTGCCCACGGCGAGCGGCGACGCCCCGGGCTTCGTCGACCGGCGGCAACACCGCGAACCTGCTGGCGGTCTGGCGGGTGCACGGGGTGGACCGGCCCTGCTGCGGGAGGCGTCCGGCCGGGGGACGCTGCTCTGCGGAATCAGTGCCGGTGCCAACTGCTGGGCGGACGACAGCGAGCCGGGCCGTCGCCCCTCGTACCGGCAGGCCGTGGCCACCGGTGCGCTGCCGGCCGGCTGGGCGGTGGAGGACGGCGTGGGCGTGCTGTTCACGGACGGGCGTCTCGAAGAGGCGGTGAGCCGGCGGCCGGGGGCCGGGCTGTACCGGGTGGAGCCGGACGGCCGGGGCGCCGTCGCCGAGCGGGCGGCCCCTTGTTCCCCGCTCGGTGCGGTCGCCTGAGCCGTCGTCAGAGCAGGCGCCTGATGTCGCCCCGGACGCGGTAGAAGCCGCCCGCCGCCGGGTGCAGGGCGTCGACGACGTACCGCGCGCCGGGCTCGCGTATCGCGCGCGGGAACTGCACGTTCCAGGAGGAGTCGTAGCCGTCGGAGACCACGTGCACCCGCAGTCGGCCGTGCTCCTGGACGCACTCGACCACCACCGCTCCGGCGGGCGCATGGGCGACCGTGGTCACCGCCGCGACGGCCGTGGCCGGAGCGTAGGTCGGCAGGGCGGCGGCGAGCTTGACGTCCCGCACCACCGGCACCGAGCCCTGCTGGGCCGCGGAAATGGCCGCCTCGCCGGCATCGACGCACACCAGCGAACCGTCGGTGGTGACCAGGTACAGCCGCTCGTCGCGGTACTGCATCGACAGCGCCGAGCCGCTGCCCGTGCCGAGCTTCCACAGCCGGGTGCCGTCCTGGTCGAAGCAGTACACGGACGAGGCCGCGTCACCGGCGAAGACGAACCGCCCGCCGGGTGAGGTGGCGCAGGAGTACACCGCGCTGTCGCACGCGTACGTCGCCTCGATGGCGCCGGTGGCCTTCGACAGCCGCTGGACCACGCGGTGCGCGGTGCCCGCGTACACCGCGTCCTGCTCCTGCCAGCCGAAGAGCACGCCGCCCTTGGTGGGGGTGTGCCACAGCTCGCCGCCGCCGTCGGGCGCGTAGGCGGTGACGCCCCGGTGGTGGCCGTGGTAGACGGCCCGGTCGTCGGCGCGGACCATCCAGGCGTGTTCGCCCTGGCTGCGGCGGGACCACTGGTGTTCGTCCTCGTGGTCGATGACGGTGAGCCGACCGTCGCGGTCCGAGACGTCCAGGACGCCTTCGTGGATGTCCAGCCAGAAGATGTCGACGTCGGCCGCGATGTCGTAGGCGGCGAAGGGGAGCTTGGAGGAGAGGTCGTAGACCTTCCCGTCGTCGCAGCCGGCGTAGATCCAGAAGTCGTCGGCGACCAGGCACTTCACCCCGTCCGGGAGGCTGAAGCGGGCCAGGGCGGCGCCGTCGTGGTCCAGGGTGTAGACGTCACCGGCCTGGTTGCCCACCCAGCAGCAGTCGTCGTCGACATGGATGCCGAAGGCGGCCGAGCCGGTGCGGAACCGCCACAGCACGGGTGCCACGGCACGGGCGGTGGAGGGAGCCGAGCTGACCTGACGGCGGGTCACCGAGCGGGGTGCGCGCTGCCCCTGGACGGCCGGGGCGTATCCCTTGCGGACCTTCTCCCCCACCTTCTTCGCGGCTGCGGCCCGGGCCTTCTCCACGGTCGGGAACGTCGACGTCTGCGTCTGCCCGGCGGCGCCGATCCTGCCGTACCGCACCGTCACCACCTGGCCGTCGACGGTCACTTCATAGAACTTGTGGGCGCCGCCGCCCTCCTGCGACAGCTCCAGATACGTCGTCGACACCGTGGACGCCGTGGACATGGCAGACCCCTCCCCAGGCAGACCTGCGGCCGTTCCAGCAGGTCCTCAACTGCTCTTCACCGTAGGGGCACCCACTGACAACGGCCCCGGGAGCGGACGGGAAGATCATCGCTCGGCGCAACCACGACTGCTACGACCGCTTCGGCGCTGTCACCGATCGAGGTACTGATCGAGGGTCGCCAGGATGTCGGTGACGGGGCCGAGGGTGATCAGGGCGGTCGTGCCACCCGCGATCTCACCGCGCAGGGGGGAAAGGGCGTCGTGTGCCTGCGCCGCGAGCGATGCGTCGTCAAGCAGGATCGCGGTATGCGCGTTGACGGCCCAGAGTGAGTCGTACAGGTGATCGGCAGCGGGTTCGGGCAGCGCGGCGGCGGCGTGGCGGGCCGCCGCGACCCTGCCGCGGGCGAGGTCGAGGAGGGGCTGGACCCAGGGACGGTAGGGGCCCCAGTCGAGATCGGGGTCCGTCGGCGCGGGCCGTTGGTGGCGCACGCGGAGCGCGAGGAGCGCGAGCGGGAACATGCCGGCTTCCACCCCGGGCATGCCGGCGCCGGCGAGGTCGGCGGCCACGGCGCGATAGGCGTGAGCGACCTCCGCGGGGTCGTCCGATCGTTCTGCCAGGCACATCGCCCGGAAAGCGGCGGTGAGGACGTGCACGACGGGGGTCTCGTGGATGGTGGCGAGTCGCTCGGCCGCCGCGACGTGGCGTTGCGCGGTCTCGGTGTCGCCGCGGGCCGTGCAGACCTGGATCTTGATCAGATGGCCGAGGATCTCGAACGTCGGGAAGTCGTGTCGCGTCGACAGATCGATGAGTTCGTCGGCGATGGTGGCTCGTTCGCCGGTGCGGCCGGGGTGCTGGAAGGACTGCACGAATCGGGCGTTGAGCGCGAGGACCAGCACGTTGGGGTCGTGCAGGTCCCGGGCGAGTCGTTCGGCCTCGGCCGCCGCCTCGGCGGCCCAGCGGTCCCGGGTTCCGCGATGCTCCAGCCCGATGGTGGCAAGGAGGCGTGCCCGGAGCGCGGGTGGAGCCCCTGGTCCCAGTCGGTGCAGGGTGCGTCGGGTGGTCGCGACCAGGGCCTCGGAGCGTCCCGGATCGTCGGCGCGGGTCCAGACGGTGGGGACGTCGTACGCCGCGATCACGCGCGCGGTGAGACCGGGGTCTCCGGCCTGCTCCGCTTCCGCGACCGCCGCAGCGCGTTGCTCCTGGGCAAGGACCAGGTTCGTACCGCCTGTGACCGCGGCTGCCCCGGCCACCGTGCTCATCGAGCGCAGCCGGGTGTATGTCCCCGTCGCTTCCGTGCGCGTGAGCAGGCGCAGTCCGGCCTCGTCCCGGGGCGCGGGCGTGAGGTGCGCGGCGTGCCGGAGGATGTCGCGTTCGAGATGGTCGAGACTGTCCACCGATTCCAGTCCGAACCGATCCAGCAGCCTGGCTCGCGCGGCACGCAGCGAGGCCAGCGCGTCGACCTGGCGTCCGGCTTGGTAGAGAGCGTGGGAGAGCAGGACCCAGGCGTGCTCCCGCCATGGGTGTGCGGCGGCGAACGCCTCCAGTTCCGGGACGAGGGGCGCGCCGCGTCCGAGGTCGAGCACCGCCCGGGCGCGCAGCTCGACGGCTTGACGGTGCAGTTCTGTCAGTCGGGCGCGCTCCGATGCCAGCCAGGGTGAGGCGTCGAGGTCCGCGTACGGCTCGCCCCGCCACCACGAGAGTGCTTCGTCCAGCGCACCGGCGACCTGGCCGCTGGGTCCGTCGCGCAGGGCCCGAAGGGTGTCCTCGAAACGGTGGGCGTCGACATGGGCCCGTGGAATCAGCAGGGCGTATCCGGTACCGACGGTCTCGATGACGTGTGACCGGGTGCGCGGGAGACGATCCGGTTCAAGGGCACGGCGCAGCTCGGCGACGAAGGTGCGGATGGTTCCGGCCGCTGTCGGCGGGGGGTCCTCCCAGAGATCATCGACCAGCACCGACAGCGGTACGGCCCGGCCGCCGGCCGCGACCAGCCGTCCCAGCAGCTCACGGCGGCGCCGGCTGCCGACCGCTACAGGGCGGCCCTCGGTACCCCTGACCTCCATCGGTCCGAGCACCTCGACGACGATCTCCATGTCCTCATTGTCGTCGGACCCCGGCTGCCGCCGCTGATCCGCTGCTGATCCGGCTCTCCGATCCTCCCTGTCGTACACGCATCACGTGCGAGCGCCGACAGCTCGCACGTTCGAGAGAGAGGGCGTAACGATGGGCGTCACCATTGCGGGGTTCGAGACCAGGTCGATCGGTGTGGCCGAGGGCGTCGAGCTGAACGCCGCGGTCGGCGGGGAGGGACCGGCCCTCGTGCTGCTCCACGGCTTTCCCCAGACCCACCTGATGTGGAGGCATGTCGCCCCCGTCCTGGCCGAGCACCACACCGTGGTCTGCCCCGACCTGCGCGGCTACGGCGCCAGCGGCAAGCCGGAAGCGGTCACCGAGGACACGTACGCGAAGCGGACGATGGCCGCGGACATCGTCGGCCTGGCCGACGCGCTCGGGTTCGATCGATTCACGCTGGTCGGACACGACCGCGGCGCGCACGTCGCTTTCCGGGCCGGCCTGGATCACCCGGATCGGATCAGCCACCTGGGAATCCTGGACATCGTTCCCACGCTGGACACCTGGAACGTGCTCCACGGAGCCGGGGCGGCGGTGGCCTTCCACCTGTATCTGATGGCCCAGCCGCCCGGCCTGCCCGAGCAGATGATCGCCGGCAGCGCCGACGCGTTCTTCGGCCACTTCCTCGACATCTGGTCCACGAGCTCCGACGCGATCCCGGCGGACGTGCGCGCCGAGTACCTTCGCGCGTGCCGGGACGCGATTCCGTCGATCGTCGCCGACTACCGCGCCACCGCGACCGTCGACATCGCGCACGACCAGGCGGACCTCGACGCCGGCAACCGGCTCACCATGCCGGTGACGGTCGTCCAGCAGGACTGGGGCCGGCAGTTGGGGTTCGACGCCACCGCGATCTGGCGGCCGTGGGCCACCGACCTCCAGCACTTCACCACCCGGGCGGGCCACTTCATGGCCGAGGAGGCTCCGGAGGACGTCGCCACGCTGATCCTGGACCTGGCGAGGCGATGATCAGCCACGCGTCATGGGAGTCGTTCCCCTGGTCGGTGCCGGTCGCGCTCCCCGCAGCAGCCACGAGCGTGCCCGGCGGGTGATCCTCGGCTGGATCACCCAGGTGAGAAGGGCGGTGAGAACAAGGGAGTTGATGGCCAGGGCCGCGGCCTGCGGCATGCCCGGGAACAGCAGCTTCAGGAGCGTGGCGATCGTCAGCAGGCAGGGGTAGGCGGCTGTCCAGGTGGTCAGGAAGCTCTTCCACTTGGGTGGGACACCGCGGTCCTGCAGCGTGAACCAGGGAGCGAGGTCGGCGCTGCGGCTGCGGCGCTGGCGCGAGATCCGGTTTCCGCGCCGGATCAGATCGCGCCGCACGTCCGACCGCTCCCAGGCGTCCAGGTGCTCGGCGGAGTCGAAGCGATAGATGAGATGGTGCAGCCCCTGGCTGTCGTGCAGCCGTACGGCACCGAGGTGGCCGGGGAAGCCGGCCGCGGCCCGGTCGACCTCGTCGGCCCAGCGGGCGAACGCGTCCTCCTTGCCCGGGGCGACCACCCTGGTCACCACGACGGTCACCGCACGGTCGGTTCCCGGTTCACTGCTCATGATCGCCACGCGTGCCGTACCGCTCGGGCCCCGGGGGCGGCAGGAACTCCAGGAGCCGTTCGAGGACGAACCCGGGATTCTCCTCGGGACTCCAGTGACCGCCGCCCGGGACGATCGCACCCCGCACGTCGGAGGCGACCTCGCGTGCCATGTCGGGGATCATGGCTCCGCTGTCCAGCTCCCCGCCGAAGGCCAGCACGGGCATCGGCAGCTTGCGCCCCATCAGTACGGCGAAGCGTTCCTCGTCCTCGTCGAAGGCGCGATACAGCTCGAATCCGGCACGGAGGGCTCCCGGTGCCCCATACGCACGGGCGTAGACGGCCAGGTCGTCATCCGTGACGGCGCCGGCGACCCGAGTACGTGCCCGGTAGAAGGCGGAGATGTAGTCGTACTCCCTGCCGGTGACGAGCATCTCGGCGATGTCGCGCTGCCGGTGCAGGCCGAAGTGCCAGGTCTGCGGTTCTCGTTTGGCCTGTTCCCAGGCGCTGGTGCCGGGGATCGGCACGTCCAGCATGGTCATCGAGGCGACCCGCTCCGGCCACTGGGCGGCCAGGGCGTATCCGACCATCAGCCCGATGTCCCGGGCCACGATGTGCACTCGCCGCGCGCCCACGGCATCGAGCAGGCCGCGGATGTCACCGGCCATCGTGGCCTTGTCGTAGCCGTGGGCCGGGCGGGACGAGTCACCCGCTCCTCGGTACTCGACCGCAATGACCCGGTGCCCGGCCTCGGCGAGGCCGGGCATCACCTTGCGCCACGCGTACCACGTCTGCGGCCAGCCGTGCAGCAGAACCACCGGTTCCCACGCCTGCGGACCGCCGGTCACGTGATGCAACCTGACCGGGCCGACCTCGGTGAAGCGATGTCCGAAGGTGTCGTGGAACCCCGCCGGCAGGCTGCGTCCGGAACCGATCATGGCAGCCTCCTTCCACCAGCCCGGCTGGCGCGCCGGTCGCCCGAGTACCCCGGGGCCCGACCGGGACACGACCCGCCTCCGCGTCCGCGTCCTGGCCGTCACTCGTCAGCCGCGACGCGTCCCTCCATCCCGCCCAGGAGTTGACGCAGGCACCGGAGTGCGAGCGTGGACGGCGAGCCGTCGCCCGTGACGTCGGCGTCGGTGCCGGCCCAGGTCTCCAGTGCGATGCGGATCGCGTCCGTGGCCGCCGCCGCGATCAGGCGCACCTGCAGCGCTTCGAGCCGCCCGTCGGCGAGCCGGGCGACGACCGGGACGAGACGCTCCTCGGACTCCTGGTTCACGCGGTACCACACCGCGCGCAGGGCGGGATCGTCCTCGGCCGCCCGCAGCAGCCCCCGGGTCCGCAGCAGCGCACCGGCGGCCTCCTCGTCCGGTGCCGCCAGCGACTGCTCCACCGCCGCCTCCAGCGCCCGGAGCAGGCCGGTGCCCGGTTCGGCCGCCGCCAGCAGGGCGCGCCACCGGTCGGCTCCGGCCGCGAGCAGGGGGCTCACCGCGTCCTGCTTGGAACGGAAGTAGCGGTAGAAGGTCCGCAGCGCCACGCCCGCGCGCCGGGCGATCTCCTCGGCGGTGGTCGCGTCGGGGCCCCGCACGGCGAACAGCTCGGCCGCCGCGTGGGCGATGTCCAGCTGGGTCGCGGCCTTGCGGCGCTCGGTCAGGGAGGAGGGCGGCTGCTGGGTGCTCACCCCAGAAGGGTACGGGCCGGGGAGACCGATCGGCACACAATGCCTAAGTGGCATATCATGTCACCTAGGCGTAACGTGAAGTGCATCAGGCGTTGGACGGCAAGAGAACCGGCGTCGCACAGGCCCCGCCGTGTCCCGGCGGGCCGGGCAGGAGAACGACACATGAACCGCTACGAAGGCCGCCGCGTGCTGATCACCGGAGGCGGCTCCGGCATCGGCCAGGCCACCGTGCTGCGCGTCCTCGCCGAGGGCGGCAGCGTGGTGGCCGCGGACGTGAGCGAACGGGGTCTGCGGGACACGGCGGAGAAGGCCGCCGCGTACGCCGGCCGTCTCACGACCCTCGTCGTCGACGTCGCCGACGAGACCTCCGTACGCGACGGGGTCGCCGCCGCGACGGCCTCGCTCGGCGGTCTGGACGTGCTGGTCAACGCGGCCGGGATCCTGCGTTCCTCGCACACCCACCGGACGAGCCTCGCGGAGTTCACCCATGTCCTGCAGGTGAACCTCGTCGGCACCTTCCTCGTCATCCGCGAGGCGATACCGGCCCTGCTGGCCGGCCAGGACGCGGCGGTGGTCAACTTCAGCTCCACCTCGGCCGCGTTCGCGCACCCGTACATGGCGGCGTACGCGGCGAGCAAGGGCGGCATCCAGTCGATGACGCACGCGCTCGCCGCCGAGTACGCCGGCCGGGGCATCCGCTTCACCGCCGTCCAGCCCGGTTCCATCTCCAGCGGTATGACCGACGGCAGTGGCGTCAGCGGGCAGAGCAGCGGGCCGGGGCTGCCGGCCGATGCCGACATGAGCCTGTTCGCGAAGCTCTCCCCCGCCCTCGGCCAGGGCTTCGCCGGCCCCGAGACGGTGGCGTCCGTGGTCGCGATGCTCGGCTCGCGCGACGGCGGGTTCATCACCGGCACCGAGATCCGGGTCGACGGCGGCACTCACTTCTGAGCACCGCCGCCGGGCCGGAGGGACGGCTTCAGGCGAGGGCGACCAGGTCGCGGTAGTCGTCGCTCCACAGGTCCTCGTCCGCGTCCGGCAGGAGCAGGACCCGGTCCGGGCGCAGCGCGTCGATGGCGCCCTCGTCGTGGGTGACCATCACGATCGCGCCGGGATACGAGCCGACCGCGGCCAGGACCTCGTCGCGTGAGGCCGGGTCGAGGTTGTTGGTCGGCTCGTCCAGCAGCAGCACGTTCGCGCCGGAGTGGACCAGGCCGGCCAGCGCCAGCCGGGTCTTCTCCCCGCCGGAGAGCACGCCGGCGGGCTTGTCGGCGTCGTCGCCGGTGAACAGGAAGGCGCCCAGCGCGCTCCGTGCCTCGCCCCGGCTCAGGTGCGGCGCGGCCAGGGCCAGGTTCTCCAGGACCGTACGCCCGGTGTCGAGCGTGTCGTGCTCCTGGGCGAAGTAGCCCAGGCGCAGTCCGTGCCCGTGCACCACGCCCCCGCTGTCGGGCCGCTCGGCGCCGGCGAGGACGCGCAGCAGGGTGGTCTTGCCCGCGCCGTTGAGGCCGAGCACGACCAGCCGGCTGCCCCGGTCGACCGCCAGGTCCACCCCGTCGAGGACGCGGTGGCCGCCGTAGGACTTGGCGAGGCTGATCGCGCCGAGCGGGGTCCGGCCGCAGGGGGCGGGCTCGGGCAGCCGGATCCGCGCGGTCTTCTCGGTGCGCCGGGCCGGCTCCAGCCTGGCCAGCATCCGGTCGGCGCGCCGGGCCATGCTCCGGGCCGTCGTGGCGGTGGCGGAGCGGGACTTCATCCGGTCGGCCTGCGTGTGCAGGGCGGCGGCCTTGCGTTCGGCGCTCGCCCGTTCCCGGGTGCGGCGCCGCTCGTCCGCGTCGCGCCGGGTCAGGTACGTGCGCCAGCCCGTGTTGTGGATGTCGATCGCCGCCCGGGTGGCGTCCAGGTGGAAGACACGGTTGACGACGTCGCCGAGCAGGGCGGTGTCGTGGCTGATCATCACCAGGCCGCCGTGGTGGGCCTGGAGGAAGGCGCGCAGCCAGGCGAGCGAGTCGGCGTCGAGATGGTTGGTCGGCTCGTCGAGCAGCAGGGTGCGGTCGGTTCCGGCGAACAGGATGCGGGCGAGTTCCACCCGGCGCCTCTGCCCGCCGGAGAGGGTTCCGACCGGCTCGCCCAGCACCCGTTCGGGCAGGCCGAGTCCGACCGCGACGCGGGCCGCCTCGGCTTCCGCGGCGTATCCGCCGCCGGCCTGGAAGGCGGCCTCGGCGCGGGCGTAGGCGCGCATCGCGCGCTCCAGCGCCACCCTGTCGGCGTCGGCCATCGCCGCCTCGGCCTTCCGCAGGGCGCGCAGTGCGCTGTCGAGACCGCGGGCGGACAGGATCCGGTCGGTGACGGTGGCGGCCGGGTCGGCGGCGCGCGAGTCCTGCGCGAGGAAGCCGACCGGCCCGGTGCGGGTGATGTGGCCGGCGGCGGGCCGGGACTGTCCGGCGAGGGCCGTCATCAGGGTGGTCTTGCCGGCGCCGTTGCGGCCTACGAGGCCGATCCGGTCGCCGGGTGACACGGTGAAGGAGACACCGGAGAGGAGGAGGCGGGCGCCGGCGCGCAGCTCGGCGTCACGAACGGTGATCATGGGAAAACGCTCCGAACAGGCAAGAGGACACACTTCTGGCGTGGAAGCGGGTCCTCAGCTAGGAAATCCGGGGCGTCGACATGCGGTCACGGTAACGCGGGCGCCCGCCCCGACGCATACCGTTTTTCCGGCAGCGCGGTGCGGGCGCCCTGTCCCGCCGCCTCCGTGACGGCGTCGCGTACGGCCCGGGGTCAGACCGCCAACTGCGGGTACAGCGCCGCCAGGTCTCCGGAGAGCCCCGCCTTGACCTGTCGGCTGATGTCGTCCGCCAGGACCTCGTACGCCCCGGTCTCGACGCCGTCGAGCGCGAGCGCGGCGACGCCCTGGGGGCTGGACTTGGGTGCGTCCACGTCCGCGGCCATGTCGGTGTCGATGTAGCCGACGTGCAGTCCGGTCACCCCGATCCCCCGCGGACGCAGCTCCAGGCGCAGCGAGTTGGTCTGGGCCCACAGGGCCGCCTTGGTGGCGCTGTAGGAGCCGGCGATGCCGATCCAGGACAGCACGGAGTGGACGTTGAGGAGGTGCCCGCCGCCGTTGCGCTCGATGACCGGCGCGAAGGCCCGGGTGACCAGCAGCGGCCCGTAGAAGTTCGTCTCGAACTCCCGGCGTACGTCGTCGACCGGGGCGTCCAGGAAGGAGTGCGCGCCGAGGGAGATGCCGGCGTTGTTGACCAGGACCGTGACGTCCTGGGCCTGCGCCGCCGCGGCCTCGACGGACCCGGGGTCGGTGACCTCCAGCGCGAGGGGCACGGCGTCGGGATGCGTGACGGTGCGCGGGTCGCGGGCCGTGGCGTACACCTTGGCGGCGCCCCGGGCGTACAGCTCCTCCACCAGCGCCTTGCCGAGTCCTCGGCTGCCGCCGGTGACCAGCGCGACAGAGTTCTTGATCGACGTCATGACCATCTCCAGAAGGTGAAACCGATCGGTTTCCCACCACCGTAAACCGATCGGTTTCCCGCGGCAAGCGCGCCACCCCCGCGATCAAGCCACCCCTTGCCCGGACGGCCTCGCGCCCGGCATAGTGAGTTTGAAATTCCAACCCAGCTGGAAGGGGCAGGATGAGCGAGCAGGACACCACCGAGGGGGCGGGGGCCCGGAAGCTCCCTGCCCCACTCGCCGCCCACCCGTCCGTGCGGGCCGTACTGGCCCGACGGGCGGAGCGGCCGGCGGGCCCGCCCCCGGTGATCGACGCGGACTGGCTGCGCGCGCTGTGCCTGGAGGCCGGCGCGGACGACGCCGCCGCCGTGAGCCTGGACCACCCCGACCTCGCCGGGGAGCGTGACCACGTCCTGGCCGCGCTGCCCGGAACCCGGTCGCTGATCTCGCTCATGGTCCGCATGAACCGCGACAACACGCGCTCGCCCGCCCGCAGCGTGGCCAACCAGGAGTTCCACCAGACCGACGAACAGGTCAACGCCGCCGCGCGCACGGTCGCCAGGGCCCTTCAGGACGCCGGCCATCACGCGCTCAACCCGTCGGCGGGCTTCCCCCAGGAGATGGAGAACTTCCCGGGCCGGATCTGGGTGGTGGCCCACAAGACCGTGGCCGTGGCCGCCGGACTGGGCGTGATGGGCCTGCACCGCAACGTCATCCACCCCAGGTTCGGCAGCTTCGTCCTGCTCGCCACGGTCCTGGTGGACGCTCCCGTGAGCGCGTACGGGCAGGCGCTGGACTACAACCCGTGCGTCGACTGCAAGTTGTGCGTCGCAGCCTGTCCGGTGGGCGCCATCGGCAAGGACGGCGCGTTCGACCCCCTGGCCTGCACCACCCACAACTACCGGGAGTTCATGAGCGGGTTCACCGACTGGGTGCAGACCGTGGCCGACAGCGAGGACGCCGCCGACTTCCGCGAGCGGGTCACCGACCCGGAGAACGCCTCCATGTGGCAGAGCCTCGCCTTCAAGCCCAGCTACAAGTCCGGGTACTGCCTGGCCGTCTGCCCCGCCGGCGAGGACGTCCTCGGACCGTACCTCGACGACCGCAAGCACTACCTGGACACGGTCCTGCGGCCCCTGCGGGACAAGACGGAGACCCTCTACGTGCTGCCCGGCTCCGCGGCCCAGCGGTACGCCGAGCGCCGCTTCCCGCACAAGCCCACCAAGGAGGTCACCGGCGGCTGGCGCCCGCCCGCGAAGCGCGGCCCGGACCAGGACCCGGACCCCGGCTCCACCGCCCCGCGCGAGGAGTGACAGCGCCGGGCGGGCCTGTCGCCCTGCGACGGTCCGACGGGGCGGGGAACGGCCCGAGCGCATGGATTGACCGTTCCCCGCCCCTGCCGGTCGGCCCGCCGGCCGCCCGGGGGCGGCCGAGGCGGCGTGCCGGTCCAGGGGGCCACGGCCTCGGCGGACGTGCCCGCCGCGCCGACCCTCTTCCGACCCTGCGACGCCGGGCCCGCACGGGCCATCCGAAGGGGTCCGGCCGGGTGAGGCCCCACCGGCGGCCCCTGCCCCTCCCCCCGGACCACCGCCGGTCCGGCCGACGGCCGACGGGTTCGCTCGACGGCCCGCGAGCCCGGCGGCCTGCGGGAACTCCCGGCGCGGGCTCCGAAGTTGATGTGGGAAGCTGTGCCCGGCCGGTGCGGACCGAAGCCGTGACGGTCAGGGAGAGGAGTTCAGCGTGACAGACGACGGCGTCGAGGCCGTGAACATCGACACCAGCAGACCGCATCCCGCGCGGATCTACGACTACCTCCTGGGCGGCAAGGACAACTACGAGGTGGACCAGCGGGCCGGCGAAGAGCTGGCCGCCGCGGCACCCGAGGCGCGGGCCGGCGTACGGGCGAACCGCGCCTTCCTGCGGCGTGCCGTCCGGTACGCCGTGGGCAGCGGGGTCCGGCAGATCCTCGACATCGGCACCGGGCTGCCCACGTCGCCGAACGTGCACGAGGTCGCCCAGTCGGTGGCGCCGGACGTCCGCGTGGCCTACGTCGACAACGACCCGATCGTCGCCGCGCACGGCAACGCCCTGCTCAGCCGGTCCGGCACGACCCGCATCATCCTCGGCGACCTGCGCGACCCGCGGTCCGTCCTGGACCACCCCGACGTCCGTCAGCTCATCGACTTCGACCAGCCGGTCGCCCTGCTCCTCGTCGCCATCCTGCACTTCCTCACGGACGCGGACCGGCCCGCCGAGGTCGTCGCCACACTGCGCGACGCGCTGCCGGCCGGCAGCTTCCTGGTGCTCTCGCACGCCACCGGCGACTTCGCCGACCGCAGCGCCGCCCAGGCCGTCTACACCAAGGCGACCGCCTCCCTGAACCTGCGTACCCGCGCCGAGGTGGAACGGTTCTTCGAGGGCTTCGACCTCGTCGAACCAGGCCTGGCCCAGGTCCCGTTCTGGCGCCCGGACTCCCCGCCACCGCCCGGCTCCGAAGAGATCGGCTTCTACGGCGGCGTGGCCCGCAAGACCGTCTGACCGCCCGGACCGCCGCACCGCCGCATCACGCCGGCGGCACGGCGGTCCGACGGCGTCCGCCGGGCGCCGGGCGACAGAAGCAGCGGGGTCGGCGCAGGCGGTGTTCGTGCGGGGCGCAGGCGGGCCGGGCTCCGCGCCGGTCGCGGGACCCGCCGGGGCGCGGGGCGCCTGGCCGGGCCGCGGGTCCCGTCACCGGTCGGCCGAGGGCGTGGCGCGTCAGTGGCCGCAGCGGTGACGGCGGGCCGGTGACGGCGAGCCGTGTCCGGGCACGGATCGCCGCTGATGAGCGGGTCCGGTGTCGGCGTGGTGCCCTTCGCCTGCCGGTGCGACGCTGGAGACAGAGGTGTCCGACCAGGGGACCTTGGAGGGCCGATGGGGCGTGATGTCCCGGCGCTCGTCTTCACCCGCGAGGACCGCCGCCGGTACCGGATCAAGATGCAGGAGTGCCTGGACGCGTTCGCGCAGATGCTCCGCGAGGCGCGGTTCGAGTCGGAGCGGCCCCAGGTCGGCCTGGAGATAGAGCTGAACCTGGTGGACGACGACGCCGAGCCGGCGATGCGCAACACCGACGTGCTGGAGGCGATCTCCGACCCCGCCTGGTCGACCGAGCTGGGCCGGTTCAACCTGGAGATCAACGTTCCGCCGCGGCGGCTGACGGCGGGCGGCCCCGACTCATGGGCGCAGGAGATCCGCGCCGCGCTGAACCACGCCGACGAGCGGGCCCGGTCGGTCGGCACCCGGCTGATCATGATCGGGATCCTGCCCACGCTGCGCCAGGAGGAGATCGGCGAAGGGGCGCTGTCGGAGAACCCCCGCTACCGCCTGCTCAACGACCAGGTCTTCGCGGCCCGCGGCGAGGACCTGCGCATCGAGATCGACGCGACCGACCGGCTGCGGACCTACGCGGACACGATCACCCCGGAGGCCGCGTGCACCAGCACGCAGTTCCATCTCCAGGTGTCGCCGGAGGAGTTCGCCGGCTACTGGAACGCGGCGCAGGCCATCGCCGGGGTCCAGGTCGCGCTCGCGGCCAACTCCCCGTTCCTGTTCGGCAAGGAGCTGTGGCACGAGACCCGGATCCCGCTGTTCGAGCAGGCCACCGACACCCGCCCGCAGGAGATCAAGGTCCAGGGCGTACGGCCCCGGGTGTGGTTCGGGGAGCGGTGGATCAACAGCGTCTTCGATCTGTTCGAGGAGAACCTCCGCTACTTCCCGGCCCTCCTGCCCCTGTGCGACGAGCAGGACCCGGCCGAGACGCTGGACCGCGGCGACGTCCCCGAGCTGGCCGAACTCACCCTGCACAACGGCACGATCTACCGCTGGAACCGGCCGGTGTACGCCGTCTCCGGCGACCGGCCGCACATCCGGGTGGAGAACCGGGTGCTGCCCGCCGGCCCGACCGTCGCCGACACCCTCGCCAACGGCGCCTTCTACTACGGGCTCACCCGGGCCCTGGTGGAGGAGGACCGGCCGGTGTGGTCACGGATGTCCTTCGCGGCCGCGGAGGACAATCTGCACGCCGCCGCCCGGCACGGCATCGACGCGCTGATGTACTGGCCCGGGATGGGCGAGGTTCCGGTGCCGGAGCTGGTGCTGCGACGGCTGCTGCCGCTCGCGCACCGGGGCCTGGAGCACTCCGGCATGGACGAGGCGTGGCGGGAGCCGCTGCTCGGCGTGATCGAGCAGCGCTGTGTGACGGCACGCAACGGAGCGGTGTGGCAGAAGGAGATGTTCCACCACATCGAGGCCACCGCGCACACCGGCCGGCACGAGGCGCTGCGCCGGATGACCCAGATGTACATCGACTACATGCACCTCAACGCGCCGGCGCACACCTGGCCGGTCGACTGACCGGTATCAGCCGAGCGGACGCGAGGATCACTCGCGCGCACGCAGGAGGGTCACCGCGCGGTCGAACGCGGAGTCCCGCTTCTCGGCGAACTCCTCCTTGGTGAAGACCGGTTCGGTCAGCTGCGGCGGGATGCCGGTCCCGTCGAAGGTGCGGCCGGTACGGGTCAGGTACTCCTCGTTCGGCAGCATGAAGGACATGCCGTTAGGGAGGCGCCGCGTCATCGGGTCCGAGAAGACGCCCTGGGTGGGCTGTCCGATCCGCACGGTGCGGCCGGGCCGGTCGAGCAGGGCCTGGGTGAAGGTCTCGCCGGCGCTGACCGTGGATCCGCCGGTGAGGACGGCGACCGGGCCGGTGTAGCGGGGCGCGTCGGCCGGGACGACGGGCACGGGTTCGGGCCGGGTGTGCCGGGCGGCGTCGGCCGGGTCGTTGCGGGCGCGCTTGGCGTAGGCGGTGTAGGGGGTGTCGGTCAGCCGTTCGGCGATCCCGATACCGAGGGCGTCGGAGCCGCCCTCGTTCACCCGCAGGTCGATGATCAGTCCGTGCAGGCGCCGGGTGCGGCTCGGGGTCAGGACGGTGTCGAGCGCCCGGTCGAGTGCCCTGCGGTCTGCGGCGTACGGCGCGTTGTCGCCGGCGTAGTCCTCGAAGGAGGAGATCCGCAGGTAGCCGAGGTCCCCGGGCAGGTCGGCGTAGGTGATCCGCCCGTCGGCGAAGTCCTGCCGCCCGGTGGCGTCCTTGAGGTCGTGGGCCTCGACGAATGCCTTGACCTCGCCGTCCAGTTCGTCGCTCGGCGGCTCGGTGCCGGGCCGGACCTCGGAGAAGTCGCGGTCGCCGGCGTCGACCTCGACATGGATGTCGTAGAGGGGCTGCAGCATGCGGCCGAAGAGGTCGAGGAGTTCGGCGTCGGTGGTGTTCCGGTGCACCTGTGGCCGGTACTGGTCGCGGACGGCGTGCCAGTCGACGCCCTTCCGGGCGAAGAAGGGGTAGTTCTCCTCGAAGGTCTGCCAGAGCACGTCGAAGCTGGTCCGCGGGTCCTTGGACGCCGGGCGGCTGCAGTCGGCGGGCAGGGCCCGGATCCGGGTGAGCCGCCGGTGTCCGACCGCGCCGTCGACGGCGAGCCGGGCGTGGTCGCGGTCGTGGTCGGTCCGGACGGTGAGGACGGTGCCGTCCCGCGCGGTGTAGCCGCCGGGGCCGGTCCGCCGCGCGGTGTCGCCCTCGACGCAGCTGACGGATGTGGTCTGGTACTGCCGCAGGACATCCCCGCCGAGGACGAGCACGGTGCCGTAGCCGTCCGTGCGCCACACGCCGTCGGTGGCCGGCGGGCCGGGTGGCGCGGCGGATGCGGCCGGTAGGGCGGTGACGGCGAGAGCCATGGCGGCGATGGTGGCCGTGACGTTGCGCACGATGGGGTCCTCCCGGTGCGGGTCCGCAGACCACCACCGTGTCCGATGCCCGCGCCGCCCGCCATTTGGCGGACGGGTACGCCGGGACCGGGCGGGAGCCCTCAGGGCACCTCGCCGCCCTGCCGGGCCGGTGCCGTGGCCGGCCGTTCCAGGGAGGTCTCGGGGCACGCCGACGCCTCCGGCAGATGGGCCTTCGCCCACTCCGCCAGTTCGCGCAGGGCGGGCTCCAGGGCCGCGCCGGCGCTGGTCAGCCGGTAGGAGACGCGCAGCGGGGGACCTTCGTCGACCTCGCGCAGGACGAGGCCGGCCGCGCCGAGTTCGGCGAGCCGGTCGGACAGCATGCGTTCGCTGATGCCGGTGACGGCCCGCCGGAGGTCGGCGAAGTACGCGGGCTGCTCCACGAGCACGGCCACGATCGGGCCGCTCCACCGCTTGCCGAGCAGCTGGAAGACGCGGGTGATCCCTTCGTCCACCCGCTTGCACGCCGCGCTGTCGTGGTTCTGCTCCGCCATGACATCAGGGTACCTCCTCACCGTATGGGGCTGAAAAAAAGTAAGTCCATGTGCTAAACGTAGTCCAGTACGAAAGTTCAGCCAGCGTGCCGCGGCGTCCCGGCTGCACAGCCCTCGGTCCGGCCGCATAGCCCTATACGGAGACATTCATGGCCACCCTGCTGCACATCGACTCGTCCGTGTTCCCGACCGAGGCGTCGGCTTCCCGCGCCGTCACGGAGGCCTTCCGCAAGCACTGGGAGGAGCAGCATCCGCAGGGCACGGTCATCTACCGCGACCTGGCGGCCGAGCCCGTTCCGCACATCACCGCCGACGCGCACCTCGCCGGCTTCGTCCCCGCGGCCGCCCACACGCCCGAGCAGGCCGCCGTCTTCGCCGAGCGCGTCAAGCTCATCGAGGAGCTGGAGCAGGCGGACGCGATCCTGATCGGCGCCCCGATGTACAACTACACGATCCCGTCGACCCTCAAGGCCTGGCTGGACAACGTGATCCTCATGGGCCGCACCGCGGGCGAGACCCCGTCCGCCAAGGGCACCCCGGTGACCGTCATCGCCAGCCGCGGCGGCTCCTACGCGCCGGGCACCCCGCGCGAGGGTTACGAGTACGTCCAGACCTACCTCAAGGCCGTCCTCGCCGACGCCCTCGGCCTGGACCTGGAGTTCATCGTCCCCGAGCTGACCATGGCGTCGAAGAACCCGGCGATGGCCGAGCTGGTCCCGCTGGCCGAGGCCTCCCGTGACCGTGCCTTCGAGGCCGCGGCCGACAGGGCGCGGAAGCTGGCGGAGCGCCTCGCGGCCTGACCACCCGCTGCCGGGTACCGCAGGCTGGGCGGTACCCGGCACCCCGGACCCCGGGCCGGCTCACGGGCCGCCCGGGGTCACACCTTTGCCCATGGCGGCACGGGCGCCGACGGCCGCTCTCAGGCCAGGACGAGCACGAGGGGAACGCCCCGGCACGGCACCAGCCGCAGGCCGTCGTACGTGCCGGGCCGCCCGGCGGTGAGGACCTCGCCGAAGTCCGGGCCCCTGGTGAGGGAGCCGGCCAGGTGGGCGGGGTCGGCGGAGGCGGCGACCCGGCCGCGGGCGTTCACCAGGCGGGCCGGGCGGGGCAGCCGCCGCAGCAGCGGGAGGACGGCCGCCTCGAAGTGCCGCAGATACACGTCGGCCGCGGCCACCCCGGCGAACCGCCCCTGGATGTGGACCGGTTCGGACAGGGTGAGGCTGTACTCGTCGGAGCACAGGTAGTCCACGTACGGCCCGGCCACGGCCCGGCGCCCGGTGTCCCGGGGCAGCGCGAACCAGTCCCAGTGCGTGTAGTCGGAGTAGGCCGACTGCTCGGGGTCGAGATCGAGCAGGAGCGGCCGTACGGCGCCGTCGGCGCCCGACTGCCACCACTCCAGCCAGGCCGGTACGTCGGCCAGCAGTCCGGGGGCCGCGACGAAGCCGACGCCGGAGACGAGTCCCTCGCCGCGCAGCCGCTGATGGAGTCCGGGGCGCAGGGCGGCGAGGTCACGGCTGACGGGCCGGCGCCCCTCGGCGGCCACCCGGTGCAGCAGGCCCGCCGTGTCGGCACGGGTGGCGGCGACCGTCTCGAAGACCGCTTCCAGCGCGCCGCCCGCCTGAGCGGCCACCCCTGCCTCCGGCTCCGTGGCCGCGGCGGCGAGCCCGGGGCTGACGCCCATGGTGTCCTCCAGCGGACGGGAACCGGACGTGGCGCGGTCAGAGGGTGAGGCGTACGGCGACGAGCCGCGCCGTCGACTCCCTGACGCACCGCTCGGCCAGCGTGCCGGCCGTTGCGTGCGCCCCATCCTGCACGGCGGAGATCACGGAGCGGTGACAGTCCGCAACTTCTTCACGATATGCGTCGTCGGCCAGGACGAGACAGAGCAGCGCGCCCACCTCGCTCTGCAGCGCGACCTGTTCGCGGGTGAGCCGGGCGGACTGGGCGGCGGCGGCGAGTTCGACGTGGAAGCGGCCGTACAGCCGGCTGCGCGCCGCCGCGTCCTCGGCGTGCGCCAGCTCCTCGGCCGTGCGGCGCAGCTGCTGGAGGTCGGCGGGTTCGGTGCGCTGGGCGGCGAGCCGGGCGGCCGCGCCGGACAGGGCGGCCCAGTGGTCGCCGAGGTCGCGCAGCTCCTCGGTGCTCCAGCCGCGCAGCCGCGCCCTGAGCCGGTTGTCGGCGGGGACTTCGGGCAGGGAGACGAAGCTGCCGCCGCCGCGGCCCCGGCGGGTGGTGACCAGGCCCTGCTGCCGTAGCGCCATGAGGGCCTCGCGCAGGGTGACCGTGGAGACCCCGAGCTGTCCGGCCAGTTCGCTCTCGCCCGGCAGCTGCTCGCCATCGGCCAGGAGTCCCAGTTCGATGGCGTCGCCGATGCGGCGGACGACCGCGTCCACGCGGGCCCGGTTGTCCACCGGGCTGAAGACGGCCCTGCGGGCGCCTCCGTCGATCTCGTGCTGCCTCACGGTCACCCACCTCGTGCGTTGACTCAAGCTTTACCTTAAGGGCCTCTTGAGCTATGACCTATGACTTCATATGTTTACGCCCAACGTACAGCGCGCCAGAAAGGTTCCCGTATGGAGGGAATGGCGATCCGGCTGCAGGGCCTGCGGAAGTCGTTCGGCGAGACCACCGCCGTGGCCGGGGTCGATCTGGAGATCCGGGACGGCGAGTTCTTCTCGATGCTCGGCCCGTCCGGCTCCGGCAAGACGACGGTGCTGCGCCTCGTCGCGGGGTTCGAGACCCCTGACCAGGGCCGGATCGAACTCGCCGGACAGGAGGTCACCGACCTCGCCCCGTTCGAGCGGGACGTGCACACCGTCTTCCAGGACTACGCCCTGTTCCCGCACATGACGGTCGAGCAGAACGTCGCCTACGGGCTGCGGATCCGCAGGGTGCCGAAGGCCGAACGCCTGGTCCGCGCCCGCAAGGCGCTCGCCGAGGTCCGCCTCGAAGGCTACGGGCAGCGCAGGCCCGCCCAGCTGTCCGGCGGGCAGCGCCAGCGCGTCGCGCTCGCCCGCGCGCTCGTCGGCCGGCCCCGCGTCCTGCTGCTGGACGAACCGCTCGGCGCCCTCGACCTGAAGCTACGCGAACAGATGCAGGTCGAACTCAAGGCGCTCCAGCGGGAGGTGGGCATCACCTTCGTCTTCGTCACCCACGACCAGGAGGAGGCCCTGACGATGAGCGACCGGATCGCCGTCTTCGACCAGGGCCGCATCGCCCAGGTCGGCACCCCCGCGGAGATCTACGAACGCCCCGCGACCCCCTTCGTCGCCTCCTTCGTCGGCACCTCGAACCTCCTCGAAGGGGAGGCGGCGCACCGGATCACCGGCTCGCCGGGCATCTACAACATCCGTCCGGAGAAGATCCGCGTCCTCAAGGAGTCCGCCGAGGCGGACGAGCCCGAGCACGCCACCGTCACCGGCACCGTCGCCGAGGTCGTCTACCTCGGCGACGCCACCCGCTTCCTGGTCGACCTGGACGGCGGCGGGCGGCTGACCGCGCTCCAGCAGAACCTGGAGACCTCCTCGGCGGACGTCGCCGCCTACCGCGGCACCCGGGTCCGCCTCCAGTGGCACCGCCGGCACGCCGTCCGGCTGCCGTCCTGACACCGTCCCCCTCCCCTGGAGAACGCCGTGCGTCTCACCCGTACCCTGCGCGCCACAGCCGTCTGCGCCGCCGCCCTGCTGCTCGCCGCCGCCTGCGACTCCTCCGGCTCCGGCGATCCGTCCGCCACCGGCCTCAACCCGCCCGACCTCAAAGCCCCGACGAAGCTCGGCAGGACCGAGGGCCAGGTCAACCTGATCGCGTGGGCCGGCTATGTCGAGGACGGATCCGACGATCCCAAGGTCGACTGGGTCTCCGGTTTCGAGAAGCAGACGGGCTGCCAGGTCCGCTCCAAGGTCGCCGCCAGCTCGGACGAGATGGTCAAGCTGATGAAGACCGGCGCGTACGACGCCGTCTCCGCCTCCGGCGACGCCTCCCTGCGCCTGATCGCCTCCGGTGACGCGGCCCCCGTCAACACGGACCTGGTCCCCAACTACAGGGACGTCTTCAGCGGGTTGAAGAACGGCGCCTGGAACTCCGTGCGGGGGAAGATGTACGGCATCCCGCACGGCCGCGGCGCCAACCTGCTGATGTACGACACCGCGAAGGTGACGCCCGCGCCCACCTCCTGGTCCGCCGTCTTCGACGACGCCTCGCGGTACAAGGGGCACGTCACCGCGTACGACTCGCCGATCTACATCGCCGACGCGGCCCTGTACCTCAAGGCCACCCGGCCGGAGCTGAAGATCAAGGATCCGTACGCGCTCGACCAGAAGCAGTTCGACGCCGCCGTGGCACTGCTGAAGAAGCAGAACGCGAACGTCGGCGAGTACTGGAGCGACTACCTGAAGGAGGTCTCCGCCTTCAAGAGCGGTGACTCGGTGGTCGGCACGACCTGGCAGGTGATCGCCAACCTCGCCGCCTCCGAGGGCGCGAAGGTCAAGGCGCTGGTCCCCAAGGAGGGTTCGACCGGCTGGTCCGACACCTGGATGGTCTCCGCCAGGGCCAAGCACCCCAACTGCGCCTACAAGTGGCTCGACTGGATCGTCTCCCCCAAGGTGAACGCCCAGGTCGCCGAGTACTTCGGCGAGGCCCCCGCCAACTCCCGGGCGTGCGCCGAGACCAGTGACAAGAACTTCTGCACGGTCTACCACGCCGCCGACGAGAACTACTGGAAGCGGATCGCCTTCTGGAACACGCCCATCGAGCAGTGCCTCGACGGCCGCAAGGACGTGACATGCGTGCCGTACGCCAAGTGGGTGCAGGCCTGGACCGAGATCAAGGGCTGAACACATGGCCGTACCGACCCGGACCGCGGGGGCACTGCACCGCCGCCCCCGCCTCCGGCTGACCCTGCTGCTGACGGCGCCGCTGCTGTGGCTGGCGGTGCTCTATCTCGGCTCGCTGGCCGTGCTGTTCGTCTCCGCGTTCTGGACGACGAACTCCTTCACCTCCGAGGTGGTGAAGGTCTGGTCGACCGACAACTTCCGCGAGCTGTTCACCACGCCGGTCTACCGCCAAGTCATCGTGCGCAGTGTCGGCGTGGCCCTCGCGGTCACCGTCCTCTGCGCGGTGATCGCCTTCCCGGTGGCCTTCTACACCGCGCGCGTGGCCAGGCCCCGATGGCGTCCGCTGCTCGTCGTGGCCATCCTCACCCCGCTGTGGGCGAGTTACCTGGTCAAGGTGTACGCCTGGCGGCTGATCCTGTCCGAGGGCGGGCTCGCCGACTGGATGCTGAAGCCGTTCGGGCTGGGCGGGCCGGGGTACGGACTGGCCGCCACCGTGCTCACACTGACGTACCTGTGGCTGCCGTACATGATCCTGCCGGTCCACACGGCGTTGGAGCAGCTGCCCGCCAGCCTGCTCGACGCGTCAGCGGACCTGGGGGCGCGGCCCGGGCGGACCTTCCGCTCGGTGGTCCTGCCGATGGTGCTGCCCTCCGTGGCCGCCGGCTCCGTCTTCACCTTCTCGCTCAGCCTCGGCGACTACATCACCGTGCAGATCGTCGGCGGCAAGACCCAGCTGATCGGCAACCTGGTGTACTCCAACATCGAGCTCAACCTGCCCATGGCCGCCACGCTCGGCACCGTGCCCGTGGCCGTGATCGTCCTGTACCTGCTGGCGATCCGCCGTACGGGTGCCCTGAACAGCCTGTAGGACCTGGAGGAGAAGAGCGCCATGCACCTCAGCCGCACCGCGCGCATCGCCCTGCGCATCGGGGCCGGGCTCGGTTTCACGGTGATCTACGTCCCGCTGCTGCTCGTCCTCGTCAACTCCCTGAACCCCGACCGCAGCGCGAGCTGGCCGCCGCCGGGGCTCACCGTGCACTGGTGGTCGGTGGCCGCGGACAGCTCCGGCGCCCGCGAGGCCCTGTGGGTCTCGGTGAAGGCGGGGCTGGGGGCCACCGCCGTCGCGCTGGTGCTCGGCACGCTGATCGCGTTCGCCGTGGCCCGGCACCGCTTCTTCGGCCGGGACACGGTGTCCTTCATCGTGGTGCTGCCGATCGCACTGCCCGGCATCGTCACGGGCATCGCCCTGAACTCGGCCTTCAGCACGGTCCTGGAACCGCTCGGCGTGGGCCTCGGGCTGTTCACCGTGATCGTCGGGCACGCGACCTTCTGCATCGTTGTGGTCTTCAACAACGTGGTGGCCCGGCTGCGCCGTACGGCCCGCTCGTACGAGGAGGCGGCCGTGGACCTGGGCGCCACCACCTTCCGGGCCTTCGCGGACGTCACCTTCCCGCTCGTCCGCTCCGCGCTGCTGGCGGGCGGTCTGCTCGCCTTCGCCCTGTCCTTCGACGAGATCGTGGTCACCACGTTCACCGCGGGCCCGGGCATCCAGACCCTGCCCCTGTGGATCTTCGACAACATGACCCGGCCGCAGCAGGCCCCGGTGGTGAACGTCGTGGCCGCCGTCCTCGTCCTGCTGTCGGTCCTCCCGATCTACGTCGCCCAGCGGCTGTCCGCGGACACGGCGACGTCGAGCCGGGTGTGAACCGTCCGGCTGCCCGCACACGGCCGACACGGGGACACACCGGGGTGACACCGGTGCGCTGCGGGACCCGGGGCCCGCATCGATGGAAACCTGCGCCCATGACGAACCCTCCCGCCATCACCAGTTACGTCGACCGGGTCACCGCGGGCCCGGGCGGCGCCATGACCGACGAGGCCGGCGTCATCACCGGCGACCTCACCGTGGCGACCATCCTCCGGCCCGACGGCCACAGCGTGCGCGTCGCCATCCAGCACTCGGACGGCGACACCTGGTACACGCTCTCCGGCAGCCCCGCCCCCGTGCCCGCCGGGCAGCTCGCGGCCTACCACCGGGACCTCCTGGGCCGCATCCGCCGCGGCGGCGGCACCCGCGCCAGCTGAGCGCGACGGCACGTCCTCCACGACCCGCGGTGAGCCGGGTGCTTCCGTAGGCTGAGAGCGATCGCAGCTCCTCCGGGAGACCGGCCCGCAGGCAGGAGACGGTCGTGATCGAACTGGCCGCGGCGTTCGCCGTCGCGGGAGCGGCGAGCAACGCCGTGGGCACCGCCTTCCAGCGCAAGGTGGCGTCCGTGTCCCGCAGCAGCGGGATCCGGCTGGTCGCGGAGCTGGCCCGGCAACCGTTCTGGCTGATCGGCATGGCCGGGGTGATCTGCGCCGCGCTGTTCCAGAGCCTGGCCCTGGTCAACGGCCCGCTCGCCCTGGTCCAGCCGCTCTTCATCCTGGAGCTGCCCTTCGCCCTGCTCGTCGCCGCCCCGCTGATGCACCGGCGGCTGCCCTCCTGGGGCTGGTGGGGCGTGGGCGGCTGCGTGGCGGGGCTCGCCGTCCTGCTCATCGCCGCCGCCCCGCACGGCGCCACCGCCCAGGCGCGCCTCGTCCGCTGGATCCCGGCCCTGTGCCTGTGTCTGGGCGCGATGGCCGCGGCCGTCCTGCTGGCCGGCCGGGGGCGTCCGCCGGCCCGGCGCGCCGCGCTGCTGGCAGCAGCCTCCGCCACGGGCAACGCCCTGACCGCCGCCCTGCTGAAGTCGGCCACCGGCACCTTCGCCGACCACGGCTTCGCGGCCTTCCTGCGGTCGTGGCAGACGTACGGCTTCGCGCTGGCCGGGGTGAGCGCCGTGATCCTGCTGGAGAACGCGCTCCAGGCGGGCCCGCTGGCCGCGGCGCAGCCCGCGCTGACCATCGGCGACGCGGTGGTGAGCCTGGCCCTCGGGATCACCCTGTTCGACGAGCGGATCCGCACGGGCTGGTGGCTCGTACCGGAGGCGTGCGGGGCGCTGCTGATCGTCGCGGGGGTGATGGTCCTCAGCCGGGCGGTGCAGCGCATCATCGTGCTGCCGGCCGCCGCCGAGGGGGCCCGGGCGGAATCGTGAGCGGCCTCTCGTACGGCTCTCCCGCTAGCGCGACCTCGTCAGCCGTACCTCCTCCACGCCCAGCAGCCCGAGCAGCGGGACCCTGCCGACCCGCTGGTCCGGGTCGACCACCAGACCGGAGCGGCGGATCAGGTCCAGCAGCAGCTCGGCCAGCGGCATGACCATGTGCCGGCCCCAGCAGCGTTCCGACGCGTGACCGAAGGGCAGGTAGCCGGGGGTGTTGTCGGGGTCGAGGCCGTCCCAGCGCTCCGGGCGGAAGATGTGGGGGTCGTCCCAGAGAGCCGGGTCCCGGTGGGACAGCAGGGGCAGCAGCAGGACGTCGTCCCGCTCGCCGATCCGGCC
The DNA here is from genome assembly GCF_040645635.1 of Streptomyces sp. NPDC046727. Lineage (NCBI taxonomy): Bacteria > Bacillati > Actinomycetota > Actinomycetes > Kitasatosporales > Streptomycetaceae > Streptomyces > Streptomyces sp. NPDC046727. The sequence goes on along the minus strand of NZ_JBEYYR010000032.1, from coordinate 4,795 downwards.
GTCGACGGCCGGGTACTCGGGCGAGGCGTTGCGCAGGATGTTCCACGAGGGCGGCAGCAGCCGCAGCGACTCCAGGATGATGTTCCGGTGGGACATGCCGTCGTCGAACGGGGCGCCCAGCCAGAGCGCGTTGGCCACGAGCGTGGAGACGGTGAAGCACACGGGGGCCGCCGCCCTGCGGTACATGCCCATGGCGTACCGCCGTTCCTGGTAGCCCCGCGCCCGTGCCGCGCGGTCGGCGAGACCGGTGAGCCGGGCGTCCGGCCGGGGCCGGCCGGGCAGGGCGGCACCGACCGCGATCACCGACCAGGTGAGCTTGGGGGTGAGTTCGAGGTTGCGGCTCATCAGCACGCGCAGCCGGTACGGGTCCTGGCCGAGGATGAGGTCGCGCAGGAAGAGGTGCCCGGTCAGCGGCCAGGGTCCGGCGAGGTCGACGTCCTCGGGGAGCGGCCTGGCCAGGGCCTCGCGGACGTCGTTGCCGATGGTGCGGGTGACCGTGGAGGCCTCGGTGCGGGTGATGGAGCGTCCGTGCAGCGGCTTGAAGGTGGGCCGCTCGGTCTCGGTGGCCCGGCGCGCCGCCAGGATGCGGTCGGCGACCTCGTGTCCCGCGACCCCGATGGTGTCGGGTTCGAGCCGGAAGACGTCCTGGCCCAGGCGGTCGCCGATGAGCGCGGCGAGCCGTGGGGCGAACACGGTGGTGCGCGCACGCGCGAGGGATGACGGCGGCATGGCTCCTCCGATACGGGAACGGGGCGGGGGGAGGCCGCGATACGGCGGGACACCGCTGCCCGGCCGGACCGCACCGCGGCTCGGCCGGACAACGATGTCACCACGCCCGCACGCAGCGGTGCGGGATCAGTACCAGAGGTACCAGGCGTTGGCCTTGAGGCTCTTGGCGGCGGCGACCCGGTTGCGGATGGCGAAAAGGAGCTTCATCACTGCACCTCCCCTCGGGGACGGACGGGTGACACGCGTCGACTCCGGAAGGGGCCGGTGAAGATGACGTGTCGGCGACGCCCGGAGCCTTCCCGTGATCGTTCATCGGTTAATCACCGGGATGTCCAAAAGGCCTGCCACGTAGTCGATTTCGGACTTTCGCCGATCATCGGCGCTCCGGTTTGACGCGCCATCGCGGCACGCGGGCGCCGGGCCGAGGCCGGGACTTTCAGCCACAGGTGGCAGGCCCCGCCGACTGCCCGGATGCCGGACGGCCGGTCACCGAGAACGGACACCGCCACGCCTGCGTCTCACCGGCTCGACGGCCGCAGATTGGCCGGATGCGGACACCTGCGGGATCCCGCGCGCGGCGACGTGGCGGCGCCCCTGGGAGGGGTGGCCGGTGTCACTCCGCGGTGCGGCGGCGCGCGTAGACCTCGATCTCGATCTTCATCCGGGGGTCGGAGAGGCCGCACTCCAGCATCGTGGCGGCCGGCCGGACGTCGCCGAAACAGCGGCGCAGCACCGGCCAGCAGGGCTCGAAGTCCTTGCGGTCCGGCAGGAGGTAGCGCACCCGCACCACGTCGGCGATGGCGCACCCCGCCTCGGCCAGCGCGGCCCCGATGTTGCGCAGGCACTGTTCGGCCTGCTCCACCACATCGTCGGAGATCGTCATGGCGGTGTAGTCGAACCCGGTGGTCCCGGAGACATGCACCCAGTCCCCGTCGACCACGGCACGGGCATAACCGATCTGCTCCTCGAAGGTGGAGCCGCTGAGAATCGCGCGTCGTTCCGTCATGCGGCGAACGCTAGGTGGCCAGGGGTGATACGTCTAATACACGCGACGCCATGACCTGATATCTCTGGGGATATGGAGCGCCCCGATCTTCCCCTCCCCCAGCTGCATGCCTTCGTCGTGCTCGCCGAGGAACTGCACTTCGGTCACGCGGCGGCCCGGCTGGGCATCGCCCAGCCGCCCCTCAGCCAGCAGATCCGGCGGCTGGAGGACCGGGTCGGCCATCCGCTGTTCCGCCGTGCGCCGGGCCGCGTCACGCTCACCCCGGCCGGCCAGGCCCTGCTGCCGGCCGCCCGGCAGGCCCTGGCGGGGCTCGCGGACGGCCTGGCCGCGGCACGCGCCGTCGGCGGCGGCCGGGCCGGGCGCCTGCGAATCGGCTTCGCCGCCTCGCTCGCGCTGACCGTCCTGCCGGGCCTGCTGCGTGACTTCCGCCGGCGGTTCCCGGATGTGCACCTGGACATCGCCGAGATGACCACGGCGCCGCAGCTCGGCGCCCTGCGGGAGCGGACGATCGACATCGGCCTGCTGCGCGAGCCTCCGTCCGAGGACCCGGAGCTGGCGTTCAGGACCCTGCTGAACGAGCCGTTCGTGGCCGTGCTGCCGTCCGCGCATCCGCTGGCCGCCCAGCGCACCGTGCGGCCGGACCAACTGGCCGGGGAACCGTTCGTCCTGCTGCCGCGCGCGGTCGGGCCGCAGCTGTACGACCGGATCATCGGCCTGTGCGAGGCGGCGGGCCACACCCCGCACATCGCCCAGCACGCGGTGGAGTGGCAGACGGTGTGCGCCCTCGTGGAGGCGGGTCTCGGCGTGTCGGTGGCGCCGGCGAGCATCCGCCGCATCCGCCTCAAGGGCGTCGCCTTCCGCCGGATCGGCCCCGGCACCTCCCGCACCCGGGTCGCCGTCGCCTGGCGCCGCGACGACGACAACCCCCTGGTGGACCGGCTGCTGGCGACGGTCGGCCAGGCGTCCTAGCCGGTCCGCTCGGCCCGCACCGGATGCCTGCTCATGATCGAGACCCGGTTGAACGCGTTGATGGTGACGGCCACCCAGGTCACCGCCGAGATCTGGTCCTCGGTGAGGACGTCCCGCGCCGCCGCGTAGGCGGTGTCCTGGGCGGCGGTGTCGGATGCCGCGGTGGTCGCCTCGGCCAGGGCCAGGGCGGCCCGCTCGGCGGGCGTGAACACCTCGGTGTCGCGCCAGGCGGCGAGCACACCGAGGCGCTGCGGGGTGTCCCCCGCCCGCAGCGCGGCCCGGGTGTGCACGTGGAGGCAGTAGGCGCAGCCGTTCAGCTGTGACACCCGGAGGTTGACCAGCTCCACGAGGACGCGGTCCAGACCGGCCTCGGCGGCGACCCCGCGGACCGCCTCGGACGTCTGCACCAGCGCGTGGTACGCCTTCGGGCTCTGCTTGTCGATGTAGATCCGCCGGGCGTCGCCGGACGGGACGGGACTGGTCAACCTGGACTCCCCCAAGCGCGAGTTTGTTGAACTTAAAACTATCACGGGGTGGGCCGGGGACAGCTGACGTCGCCGGCCGGCAGGCGTCCGGTCGCGAGGTAGGCGTTGACCGTGGTGTCCACGCACGCGCTGCCGAAGGCGCCGTAGACCCCGTGCTGGTCCGCGCCCCGCAGGGTCACCAGGCGGGAACTGGGCCAGTTGCGGTGCACCGCCCGGGCGTTGCGGTAGGTGGTGCGGGGGTCGCCGGTGGCGTTGACGAGCAGGGCCCGCTGGTCGTCGCGGATCGTGGTCGGGCGTTCACGCGGCGGGTCCCAGAACGCGCACGGGCTGATGTTGTTCGTGACGGGCGCGAACAGCCGGTCCCGTGTCCCGGCGCGCCGCAGATCACGCCAGTAGGTCTCCGGGTCGCGGGGCGCGGGCACGTCCCCGCACAGGATGGCCGTCTGCGCGCTGCCGTAGGCGGACTCGTGTCCGGTCAGCATGAACTCCAGGACCGAGGCGAGCCACGGCGACGGGGTGACCGTCCGGCCCTCGGCCGCGCGCCGCAGGTCCCGCACGCCCTGGGCGAAGTCGCCGTAGGCCGTGGGGTTGTCCTGCGAGAGGCCGTTGAAGACGACGACGGGCAGGGCGTGTTCGTCCACCCGGTAGCCGCCGACGCGCAGCGGCGTGCGGGCGGCGGCCGACCGGGCCGCTTCGACGCCGGCCAGTACGGCGCTCCGGGTGCGTCCCAGCCCGTAGGTCGCGTGGTGCGCGGCGGTCCAGTCGGCCCAGTCGCGCAGGGCGTGCCGGTTGGCCTCCTCGCTGCCCCGCAGCAGCCGGGGACCGTAGACGGCGGGGTTGGCCACGCCGTCCAGGACGACCCGGTCGGTGCGCCCCGGGAACATCGTCGCGTACACCTGGCCGAGGTAACTGCCGTAGGAGTAGCCCAGGTAGGAGATCCTGCGCTCGCCCAGCGCGGCGCGGATCACGTCCATGTCGCGCGCGGTGTTCCGGGTGGTCGCGTACGGCAGCAGGTCACCGGCGTGGGTACGGCAGCGGCGGGCCAGGTCCGCGGAGAAGGCGACCATGCGGTCGAAGCCGGCGCGGCCGGTGCCGGCTCCGCGGATCATGCTGCCGGTGGGCCACGCGCAGTCCAGCGGGGTGCTGCGGCCGACGAAGCGGGGGTCCACGCCGATCACGTCGTAGCGTGCGGCGACGTCCTTCATGGCGCTGCGCACCCAGGGCGGGTCGCCGATCGTCGGTCCGCCGGGGCCGCCGCTGTTGAGCAGCAGCGCGCCGACGCGGTGGGCGGTGTCGGTGCCCCGGATCCGGGAGAGCGCGACGGTGATCGTACGGCCCTCGGGGCGGGCGTAGTCCAACGGGACCGTGACGTCGGCGCACTGGGCGCCGGCCTGTTCGAGTTCCTTGCCGACGGCGTCGTCGGGGCCGAGCAGACAGCTCTTCCAGTGGAGTTGCTGGTGGTGGTAGCGGGCGAGGGGGTCGCCGGCCGGGCGGGCCGCGGCGGGCGAGGCGGGGGCGACGCCCAGGGCCAGCGCGCCCGCCAGGGACAGGGCAGCCCTGGGAAGGCTTCCTCGACGAGGTCGCCGAGGCCGGCTACGACTGGATC
>NZ_JBEYYR010000031.1:0-117457 GCF_040645635.1 Streptomyces sp. NPDC046727 | reverse complement strand
CGGTGAGCACCGGGAGCGTGTCGTCCCGGCGCGTCGAACGCGGGCCCGGCACCGGTGTTCCGGACGGGGGCTCAGGATCCGGCGTCGCGCTCCCAGACGTAGAAGCGCTGTGCCATGGCGTCCTTCGGGGACCGCCAGGTCTCCGGGTCGTACGCGCTGACGTACGCCTGGAGGCGCTCGCTGACCTCCCTGAAGTCAGGGTGCGAGGTGACCTTGGCGATGGCCGGTCCGGGCTCCCGGTCGGCCTCGATGAGGTGCATGTACACATCGCCGAACTGGAAGAGGCTGCGCCGGACCACTCCGACGAGGTGGGGCAGCTCTCCCCGGTCGGACTCCGCGAACACCTTGGCGATGTCGGGGGCGGAGCCCGGGGCCATCCGGGCGACGATCAGGGCCTGGTGCACGGTCGTCTCCTGTCGTCCGGCTCAGTCGGCCAGGGCCGCGGCGGACGGCCGGTGACCGGACGCCGCCTTCTCGATCTTGCTCCGGATCAGATCCAGCTGGATCTTGGAGTTCTTGTTGATGTTGTCGGTCATCCACGCGTCGTCGACGGGGGCGTCCGGCTTCATCTCGAAGTCCTGGGTCCAGACCATCCGGGTGCCGGCGGGGACCTCCTCGTACCGCCAGTGGATGTTCATGTAGGCGAAGGGCCCGGTCTCCACCCGGCGCGCCTTGACGGTGAGCGAGTCGCGGTCCGGCTCACGCTCGGAGACCCAGCTCCAGACGGTGCCGTTCTCGTCCGGGTGCATGGTCAGCCGGAACGTCGTCCTGGCGCCCTCCCGCTTGAGGACCTCCACGGACGCGTACTCGCTGAACAGCTGCGGCCACCGCTCCAGGTCGTTGGTCATGTCCCAGACCAGGTCCAGCGGGGCGGCGATGATGATCTCGTTCTGGGTGTGTCCTGCCATCTCAGGCTCCTGCCATCAGGGTGCTGTTGATGAGGTTGAGGAACTCCTGCGGCGTCTTGCAGCGCTCCGCGTCGACCGGCATCGGGGTGCCGTGGGTGTTCTCCAGCTCGCCGACGATGCCGAGCAGGCCGAGCGAGTCGACGCCGAGGACGTCGAAGCCGGTCTCCGGCTTCTCCATGAGCTGCTGCGGGCTGACGGTGACCCCGGCGGCCTTCTTCATCAGCGCGGCGAGTTCTTCCACGGTGATCTGCGGCATGTTGTTCTCCTCCTTTGCTGTACTCACTGCGCGGTGCCGCGTCGCAGCACCAGCGCCGAGTTCGACCCCATGAGTCCGCGGCTGAGGACGAGCGCCGTCCGCAGTTCGGCGGCGCGGGGGCGGCCCGTGACGAGGTCGAGGTCGTGGCAGACGTCGAAGACGTTCGGCGTCGGCGGGATCAGGCCGTGCTCCATCGCCAGCACGGCCGCCGCGGTGTCCAGCACGGGGGCCGCGCAGTACCCCCGGCCGATCCCGGTCTTCGGCGCGGTGACCGGTACCCGGGTGCCGTGCTCGCCGAGGGCGTCGGCGAGCGCCAGCGCCTCCGCCCGGTCCGCCTCCGGCACCCCGAGCGCGTCGGCGAAGACGACGTCGACCTCCTCGGGGGCGCAGTCGGCCTCGCGCAGGGCCTGCCGGACGGCGTGGGCGAGGCCGTGCCGGGACTCCGCCCAGCGGGAGGCGCCGGTGAAGGTGGCCGCGTGGCCCGCCACGACGGCCCGGACCTCGGCGCCGCGTTCCCGGGCGGTGCCCGCCGCCTCCACGACGAGCATCGCGCCGCCCTCGCCCGGCACGAACCCGCACGCCGCCTGGGTGAACGGACGGTAGGCCCGGGACGGGTCCGTCTCCCGGCTCAGTTCCTCGTAGCCGAGCTGGCAGACCATCGAGTACGGCGCGAGCGGCGCCTCGGTGGAGCCGGCCACGATCACATCGGTGCCGCGCCGCACCGCCCGGGCCGCGTGGGCGAGGGCGTCCAGGCCGCCGGCCTCGTCGGAGGCGACGACCGAGCAGGGCCCCTTGAAGCCGCGGCGGATCGACACCTGGCCGGTGCTCGCGGCGTAGAACCAGGCGATGGACTGGTACGGCCCGACGAACCGGCTGCCCTTGCCCCACAGTTGCTGCAGTTCGCGCTGGCCGAACTCGCCGCCGCCGGACCCGGCGGCGGTGACCACGCCGATGGAGTACGGCGCGTCGGGGATGCTGGCCGGCCCGAGCCGGGCGTCGTCCAGCGCGAAGTCGGCCGCGGCCATGGCGTAGTGCGTGAACCGGTCGGTCTGGACGAGGAAGCGCTCCTCGATCGTGGCCGCCGGGTCGAAGGCGCGGACCTCACCGGCCACCTTGAGGGGAAGGTGCTCGCAGCCCTCGCGGGTGACCCGGTCGAGGACGCTGAGGCCCTCCTGGGTGGCCTTCCAGAAGGTGTCGGTGCTGGTGCCGTTGGGTGCGACCACCCCGATGCCGGTGATGGCCGCGCGCCGGTCCTGCGGTTCGCTCATCGTGTCCTCACTCCCTCGGCCGGGTCAGGATCACCGCGGACTGGAAGCCGCCGAACCCGCTGCCCACGGACAGCACGCTGCTCAGCTTCCGTTCACGGGCGACGCGCGGGACGTAGTCCAGGTCGCACTCGGGGTCGGGGATCTCGTAGTTCGCGGTCGGCGGTACGACCTGCCTGGCGAGGGCCAGTACGCAGGCGACCAGTTCTATGGCGCCGATCGCCCCGAGGGAGTGCCCCACCATCGACTTGATGGAGCTCATCGGGGTGTCGTAGGCGTGGTGGCCGAGCGCCCGCTTCACGGCCGCCGTCTCGTGGCGGTCGTTCTGCCGGGTGCCGGAGCCGTGCGCGTTGACGTAGTCGATCGCCGTCGGGTCGAGCCGCGCCTGGTCGAGGGCGGTCTCGACGGCCCGCGCCATCTCCAGGCCCTCCTTGGTCAGACCGGTCATGTGGTAGGCGTTGCCGAAGGTGGCGTAGCCGCCGAACTCGCAGTACACGTGGGCACCGCGGGCCCGGGCGTGCTCCAGTTCCTCCAGGACGAGGACCGCGCCGCCCTCGCCCATGACGAAGCCGTCACGGTTGTTGTCGAAGGGCCGGGAGGCGTGCGCGGGGTCGTCGTTGTTCGGGGACGTGGCCTTGATCGCGTCGAAGCAGGCCATGGTGATCGGGGATATCGGGGAGTCCGACGCCCCCGCGATGCATATGTCGGCCCGGCCTTCCTGAACGGTGTGGAAGGCGTATCCGACCGCGTCCAGTCCGGAGGTGCAGCCGGTGGACACGGTCTGCACGGGGCCCTGGGCGCCGAAACGTTCCGCCACCGCGGAGGCCACGGTGCTCGGCGAGAACGCCCGGTGCAGCTGCGGCTCCGCCTCGGCGTGGTCGACGTCCCACCGCTGCCCGCGATGGCTGACCAGGACGTAGTCGTGCTCCAGACGGGTGGTGCCGCCGACCGCGGTGCCCAGGGAGACGCCGACCCGCCAGGGGTCCTCCCGGGCCATGTCCAGGCCGGAGTCCCGGACCGCCTCCTGCCCGGCGACCAGGGCGAACTGTATGTACCGGTCCGACCGCTGGACCTGCTCGGCGTCCAGCCCGTGCGCGGCCGGGTCGAAGTCGCACTCGGCGGCGATCCGGGACCTGAGCCCGGCCGGGTCGAAGAACGTGATGCCCCGGGTCGCGGTCCGGCCTTCGGCGAGCAGCTCCCAGAACGCCGGTACGCCGATCCCGCCCGGGGCCACGACGCCTATGCCGGTCACCGCCACGCGCCGGCTCATGAGCGGACCTCCTCCCGGCCGGCCGGCCGGGAGGCGACGGCTTCCGTCCCCTCCGTGTCGACGTGGCCGAGGGCCGGCCGCGGGGCCAGCGGCCCCAGGTGGAAGACGATCCGCGCCTCCACGTTGCCGACGTTGCGGAAGCGGTGGCGCATGTTCATGGGGATCATCAGCCCCTGCTCGGGCCGCAGCGGGTGCGGCTCGCCGTCCAGGTCCACCTCCAGCCGGCCGCACAGGACGTAGACGAACTCCTCGGAGTACGGGTGGTAGTGCTCACCGATGCGGTCGCCGGGCTGCACGATGGCGACGCCCATGAATCCGCTGGTGGAGCCGACCGTCGCCGGGGTGAGCATGGCGCGCAGATCGCCGCCGCGCCGGGTGTTGGGCTCGACCTCGCTGAGGTCCACGATCTTCGGAAGGGGTTTGATCACGGGGTTCCTCCGTTGGTGTGCTGTGCCTGCCAAGGTCAGGCGTCCGGCGAACGGCGGTCGGTGACGAGGTCCATGCCGACGGGCGGGCCGTCCAGCAGGGCGCTCAGCGCGCCCTGGCGTCCGGGTTCCGGCAGGACGACCCGCCCGCCCAGACCGGGGCGTACGTCGATCAGCCGTACGACGACGTCGTCGCGGTGGAAGATCGTGCTGCGCAGGACCGGGCTGTCCGGGTCGCCCGCCGCCGCCCCGTCCTGCTGGGCGAGCCGCTCCGCCAGCTGCATCCCGAGGCCCGGCCGGGCCGGGTAGTACAGGGCCTGCCGCTCGCCCTCGGCGAGTTCGTCCACGGTGACGTGGTGCACGGCGGGCAGCGCCGCCCGGGTGAAGAACACCCGCGCGGACTCCTGGTCATTGAGATCCCGCTCCTGCTCCAGGTACGGGTTGATGGCCTCCTCGACGGCCCGTACCTCGGGCTGCCGGGCGACGTGGCGCAGCGCCGCGAGCAGGTCGCCGCGCACCTCGATGGCCCGCACGACCCGGTTGCCGTGCATGAACAGGGAGGTGCGGCACAGCCGGGTGGCCTCGTCGACCCGCGCCTCGGGCGAGGCGTAGTCCGAGAGGATCCGCTTGACCTCCGACTCGCTGCCCGGCTTGACCGTGAAGGTCAGCGCGTGCCGGATGACGCCGTCGCCGATCCGCGGGGATGCCTGGAGCCTGCGCCGCGGCGTGGCGGCCTCCGGCTCGCCGCCCGTCTCCCGGACGACGTGGAAGCGCAGCGACCGGGTGTCCCGGACGCAGCTGTGCAACGGCTCCACCATCCGCACGTGCTCCTCGCTGTTCACCCAGGTGAGGAACGGCGGGGCGCTCTCCCATTCGCTGGTGATGAGCCATTGGGAGGGGTTCTCGATCGACTGGCACAGCTGGTCGCTGACATGGCCGGGCACCTGCGCCACCTGGTTGCACAGTTGCTCGTATGCCTCAAGGAACTGCTGCTGGGCGCCGTCGTAGACGTCCACGAGCAGGACGACCCGGAGACGGGAGCCGTCGAACACGGACTGGGAGACCCGTGCCGACACCTGGCGCGTCAACTGGTCCGAGAGCTTTTCCGACGTGGTGGTCATGCTGCGCAACTCCTTCACGGGGCAGAGGCGAACGCCGGCCGCCGATGACGCGACGTCAGCGCTTCTTGATCCTGTGCCGCTTCCCGGGGTATGCGCGACTCGCGTGAACCACGTGGGTGATTGAGCACGCGAAAGCCCTCCCAGAGGGCACAGAAAACAGCAACGCGCTCACACCCCGACCCCTGCCTCTGGAGCCTTGATGCAGCAGAAAGCCGATCACCAGGTGCCCGTCCTCGTCGTGGGCGGCTCTCTGGTGGGCCTGTCCATGTCCCTCTTCCTGGGCCGTCTCGGCGTACCGCACATGCTCGTCGAGCGGCACTCCGGGACCTCGATCCACCCGCGTGGCCGCGGCAACAACCTGCGGACCATGGAGCTGTTCCGGGTGGCCGGCATCGAGCCGGACATCAAGGCGGCGGCCTCGCTCCTCGCGGACAACCACGGCATCCTCCAGACCCCGACCCTGGTCGGCGACGCCGGCGAGTGGCTGTTCCGGCAGATCGACCCGGGCGGCGGACTCGCCAGGTTCAGCCCCACGACGTGGTGCCTGTGCAGCCAGAACGATCTGGAGCCGGTGCTGCTGAAGGGGGCCCGCGCGCTCGGCGGCGACCTTCGCTACTTCCACGAGATGGAATCGTTCGAGCAGGACCCCGAAGGAGTGACGGCGCTCGTCCGGGACCGCGAGAGCGACGAGCTGTACACGGTCCGCGCGGACTACCTGGTCGCGGCCGACGGCCCGCGCAGCCCCGTCCGGCGCCGGCTCGGCATCGGGCAGAGCGGTCACGGCGACCTCTTCGCCAACGTGAGCGTCACCTTCCGCTCCAAGCTGCTCGCGGACACGGTCGGCGACCGGCACTTCATCTGCTGCTACCTGACGAACCCCGAGGCCGACGGCGCCCTGCTGCCCGTCGACAACAAGGAGCACTGGGTCTTCCACGCGCCCTGGCACCCGGAGCACGGCGAGACGCTGGAGGAGTTCACCGAGGAGCGGCTCCAGCGGCACATCCGGCTGGCGGTCGGCGTGCCCGGCCTCGACGTCGAGATCACCGGCAAGGCGTCCTGGCGCGCCGCGGAACGGGTCGCCGAGCGGTACACGGCCGGCCGGGTCCTGCTGGCCGGCGACTCCGCCCACGAGATGTCCCCGACCGGCGCCTTCGGCTCCAACACCGGCATCCAGGACGCCCACAACCTGGCCTGGAAGCTGGCCGCGGTCCTCGACGGCTGGGCCGGCCCCGGCCTGCTGGAGACGTACGACTCCGAGCGCCGGCCCGTCGCCCTGGCGACCAGCGCCCGCGCCTCGGCCCGCTCCGTCGAGCACAGCCACCCCGGCTTCGCCCCCACCCCGGGGGTCGGCGGCGGACCGCGCAGCGGCATCCTCCCCGTCGTCCTCGCCTACCGCTACCTGGAGGGCGCCGTCCTGGGCGCCGACCCGGCCCAGCCGGTCGTACCCGACGAGGTGCGGCTGATCGCGGACCCGGGCAGCCGGGCGCCGCACCTGTGGCTGCGCCGGGCGGGCGCCCGGCTCTCCACGGTCGACCTGTACGAGCGGTCGCTGGTGCTGCTCAGCGACGCCGGGTCGGCCGCGGGCACGGCCTGGTACGAGGCGGCCCGGCGCATCGCCGGCACGGACGGCGTACGGCTGGAGGCGTACCGGATCGGCGCGGGGGCGGGCGCCGAGCTGACGTACGACGGGGACGGGCCCTCAGGCGGCGGGGACTGGGCCGCGGCCCACGGCACGACGGCGGACGGGGCGGTGCTGGTACGGCCGGACGGGTTCGTGGCCTGGCGCGCGTCCGGCGCCGCGGCGGACCCGGAGGCGGAGCTGCGGCAGGTCGTGGCGACGGTGCTGCGCAGGCGCTGAGCGCGTGGACGGCGACGCGGGCCCGGCGGGCGTCGGCCGCCGGGCTCAGGCGCTCAGATCCTGACTTCGACCGTCTTGGCGAGCCGGTCGTGCAGACCGCGGCCGTCGCGGTCCCAGACCAGCGCGGGGATCGCCAGGCACAGCAGGACCGTGCGCAGCAGGGAGCGCCCCGGGCTGACCGTGCCGGTCTCCAGGGCCACGACCCGGATGCCGAAGAGGCGCTTGCCGGGGGTGAAGCCGACCGTGCCGACGGTCAGGGCGCTCAGGACGAAGAAGACGCCGAGCGCCCAGTTGCTCGTAGCGGGGTTGTAGCCATGGGTGATCAGGCCGTATGCGATCAGGACGCACAGCGCCCAGTCCACGGCGAGTGCGCCGAGCCGCCGTCCGGGCCGGGCGATCGAGTTCGGCCCCTCCTCCGGGAGACCGAGCTGTTCGCCCCGGTATCCGAAGTCGGCGCCCGCCTCTTCCATGGCCGCGCGCGGCCCGGAGAGCCACGATCCCATTGCCTGCCTGTTGTCCACCCGTCCACGGTACTGTGCCCGGTTCCGGGCACTACGCCGAGGGGTGTGCCGGGGCTACGGTGGACACGTGGCCGGTTAACTTCTGCGAAACAAACGGGTCACGCCCGAGAAATCACCCGTCCCTAGGGTCGAGACCAGCGTGTGCCACCGCACTGGCCGCACGAACGATCTACCACCCCGGCGCGGACGGTCGGGAGTAGGAGGAGCTGGATGTTCCAGAACGCCGACGAGGCCAAGAAGTTCATCGCGGACGAGGACGTCAAGTTCGTCGACGTCCGATTCTGCGACCTGCCGGGCGTCATGCAGCACTTCACGGTGCCCGTTGAGGCGTTCGACCCGGACGAGGAGCTGGCCTTCGACGGATCGTCGATCCGCGGCTTCCAGGCCATCCACGAGTCCGACATGGCTCTGCGTGCCGACCTGTCCACGGCCCGTGTCGACCCGTTCCGCCGGGACAAGACCCTCAACATCAACTTCTTCATCCACGACCCGATCACGGGCGAGCAGTACTCTCGTGACCCGCGCAACGTGGCGAAGAAGGCGGAGGCGTACCTGGCGTCGACCGGTATCGCCGACACGGCGTACTTCGGCCCCGAGGCCGAGTTCTACGTCTTCGACTCGGTGCGCTTCGCGACCGGCGCGAACGAGTCCTTCTACCACATCGACTCCGAGGCGGGCGCCTGGAACACCGGCGCCCTGGAGAACAACCGCGGGTACAAGGTCCGCTACAAGGGCGGCTACTTCCCGGTCCCGCCGGTCGACCACTTCGCCGACCTGCGCGCCGAGATCTCCCTGGAGCTGGACAAGCAGGGCCTGAAGGTGGAGCGCCAGCACCACGAGGTGGGCACCGCCGGCCAGGCGGAGATCAACTACAAGTTCAACACCCTGCTCGCCGCCGCCGACGACCTGCAGCTCTTCAAGTACATCGTGAAGAACGTGGCCTGGCGCAACGGCAAGACCGCGACCTTCATGCCGAAGCCGATCTTCGGTGACAACGGCTCGGGCATGCACGTGCACCAGTCGCTGTGGAGCAACGGCGACCCGCTGTTCTACGACGAGGCCGGCTACGCGGGCCTGTCGGACACCGCCCGCTACTACATCGGCGGCATCCTCAAGCACGCCCCGTCGCTGCTGGCCTTCACCAACCCGACGGTGAACTCGTACCACCGTCTGGTGCCGGGCTTCGAGGCGCCGATCAACCTCGTGTACTCGCAGCGCAACCGCTCCGCCGCGATGCGTATCCCGATCACGGGTTCGAACCCGAAGGCCAAGCGCGTCGAGTTCCGCGCCCCGGACTCCTCCGGCAACCCGTACCTGGCCTTCTCGGCCCTGCTCCTCGCGGGTCTGGACGGCATCAAGAACAAGATCGAGCCGGCCGAGCCGATCGACAAGGACCTGTACGAGCTGGCTCCCGAGGAGCACGCGAACGTCGCCCAGGTCCCGACCTCGCTGAACGCCGTGCTGGACGCCCTTGAGGCCGACCACGAGTTCCTCCTCCAGGGCGACGTGTTCACGTCCGACCTGATCGAGACGTGGATCGACTTCAAGCGCACCAACGAGATCGCCCCGCTCCAGCTGCGTCCGCACCCGCACGAGTTCGAGCTGTACTTCGACGTGTGACAGACGCCCCGAAGCGCCGCCGAGGCCCCGCCGCTCCCCCCGTGGAGCGGCGAGGCCTCGGCCGTTGTCGGCCGCTCCGGGCTCAGCCCAGCGCGGACGCCGACGGTACGACCACCCCGTAGAGGTCCGCGACGGTGGCCAGGGCGCCGTGGTGGAGGTCGGGCGCGGGGACCCCGGCGACCGCCGTGCGCAGGGGGCGGGTCGCGCAGGCGTCGGCGACCACCGTGGGGCGGTTGCCGCGCAGGAAGGCGCCCTGTGCCGTGAACAGCACGCACATGTGGGTCATGAAGCCGGCGATCACCACGTCCTTGTGGCCGGCGGCGTCCACGTGCGCGGCGAGGTCGGTGTCGCGGAACGCGTCGGGGACTCCCTTCACGACGACGGGCTCGCCGTCGGCGGGGGCCACCCGGGGATGGATCCGGCCGATCTCGGCGCGGATGTCGTACGGGGTGCCCGGGCCGCCGTCGTTGATGACGTGGACGACCGGCGCCCCGGCGGCCCGCGCCCCGGCCAGCAGCCCGGCCGCGGCGTCGAGGGCGGCCTCCCAGCCCGCCAGCTCCATCACGCCCCGCGTGTAGGTGTTCTGGTAGTCGACCAGGATCAGCGTCAAGCCGGCGAGCGAGGCAGGGGTCTGGTCGAAGCCGTTCAGTTCGCGCAGCGTCGTGGTGGGCATGGCCGCCCTTTCTCCGGTGGTGGTCGGTGGGTACGGCGACCACGCTAGGAGCCGCCTGGAATGGCAGCAATGTCATGTAACTTGCAGATCCAGACATGACGGGGGCGGAGGGGATCCGGTGACCGGGGTGCGGCGGTTCATCGTCATCATGCTGTTCGACGGCGTCGACCTGCTGGACGTCACCGGGCCGCCGGAGGTGTTCGCCCTGCTCAGGCGGGAGACGGACGACGAGACCGGTTACGAGGTGGTCCTGGCCGCCGAGACCATGGACCCGGTCACCACCGCCGCCGGGGTGCGGGTGCTGCCCGACCTGACCTTCGCGGAGGCTGCCCGCAGAGCCATCGACACCCTGCTGGTGCCCGGCTCGGTCGAGGTCGACGAGCAGCGCCGGGTGCACGCCCTGACCGACCCCGCCGTCGTCGCCCGGGTCGGGGCGCTCGCCGCCCGGAGCCGGCGCGTCGCGTCCGTCTGCGTGGGCGCGCACCTGCTCGCCGCCGCCGGTCTGCTGGACGGCAGGCGCGCCACCACCCACTGGTCGACCGCGCAGCAGCTGGCCGCCGACCATCCCGAGGTCGAGGTCGACGCCGACCCGATCTTCATCCAGGACGGCGGGGTGTGGACCGGCGCGGGCATCACCGCCTGCCTGGATCTGTCCCTGGCGCTCGTCGCCGAGGACTTCGGGGAGGCCGCCGCGCTGCGGGTCGCCCGCCAGCTGGTCATGTACCTGAAGCGGCCGGGCGGGCAGAGCCAGTTCAGCGTCCCCGTCGAGCCGGTCTCCACGACCCGGCGCATGACCGAGCTGCGCCACTACGTCGCCGAGCACCTCGCCGGGCCGCTGACCCTCGCCGACCTGGCCCGGCACGCCCATGTCAGCGAGCGCCAGCTCACCCGGATCTTCAAGACGGAGCTGGGCATGACCCCGGCCGCCTATGTCGAGGCGGCCCGCGTCGAGGTGGCCCGGAACCGGCTCGAGACCACGGACGACACCCTGGACCGCGTGGCGTCCGGCTGCGGCTTCGGCACGACCGACACCCTCATCCGGGCGTTCCGCCGCAAGCTCGACACGACGCCCACCGAGTACCGGAGCCGTTTCCGCCACTCCGGCTGACCGACTCCGGCCCCCGTGCAACCATTGCCGCTTCCCAGGATTCCTATTGTCGGGAGATCATCCCTCCCGACCATGTCGGACGAGAGAGGTTGAACGGGGATGCCGGAACAGGACGACTGGGAGCACGAGTTCGATCACAGGTGGGCGAACTCGGCCGAGCACAAGGAGCCTTCCGCCCGGGCGCGGATGCTCGCCGCCCGCTGGAAGGAGAACCCGCCGGAGCCCGCGCCGTTCCGCGCGGACCCGGACCCGGCGCCGCGCCGGTCCTCGTGGGTGTCGACGGCCGTGGTGCTCGGCTGCGTGGCCGTGGTGATCGTGCTGCTGGGGTACGCGCAGATGCGCTCGCCCTACTAGCAGGCACGCCACCGGCAGGCCCAGGGGCCTTTGCCCGGCCTGGGGCCGTTCCGGACCACTTCATGGGGATCGGCGGGTGCACACTGGACAGCGGGACGAGTGCCTGACTGCGGGGTGATGCAAGATGCAGAGCCGCTTCCGAAGCGATCGACGGCTGACCGTACGCATGACGATCACGCTGTTCCTGCTCGGGCTGCTGTACGTGGGTTTCGTCGCCGCCCTGATCGTGTTGCTGAAGTCGTGGCTGCTGGTCGTGGTGCTGGTGGGCGCGATGTTCGTGGCGCAGTTCTGGTTCTCCGACCGGATCGCGATGTTCGCCATGCGCGGGCGGGTCGTGGAGCGGGAGGAGTATCCCGAGCTGCACGCCGTGGTGGACCGGCTGTGCGCGATCGCCGACATGCCCAAGCCGGTGGTCGCCGTGTCCGAGATGGACATGCCGAACGCGTTCGCGACCGGGCGCAATCCCGAGCACGCCGTGGTCTGTGTGACCACGGGGCTGCTGCGGCGGCTGGAGCCGGCCGAGCTGGAGGGCGTGCTCGCGCACGAGCTGTCGCACGTGGCGCACAAGGACGTCGCCGTGATCACGGTGGCGTCCTTCCTCGGGGTGATCGCGGGCCTGATCGTGCGGTTCGCCTTCTACTCGCAGATCTTCGGCGGCGGTCGCCGGGACCAGAACACCGCCGTCGTCTTCGCCGCCGTGATCGGCGTCTCGGCGGCCGTGTACGCGATCAGCTTCCTGCTGATCCGGGCCCTGTCCCGGTACCGGGAGCTGGCGGCCGACCGCGCGGCGGCGCATCTGACCGGCCGGCCCTCGGCGCTGGCGGCGGCGCTCACCAAGGTCTCCGGGGACATCGCCAGGATCCCGACCAAGGACCTGCGCACGGCCCAGGCGTTCAACGCGTTCTACTTCACCCCGGCGACCGGCAAGGAGCCCGGCATCGAGCGGTACTTCTCCACGCACCCGAGCCTGGAGCAGCGGCTCGACCAGCTGGGCCGGATCTCGGCGGAGCTGGGCGAGGCCGCCGCCCCCGGGAAGGCGGGCTGACCGTGGGGCTGCTGGACATCCTGCTGGGGCGTACGAAGCCGGTCGCGCCCGATCTCGACCAGCTGTTCGCGCTGCCGTCGGCGGCGGTCACGCTGCAGGCGGCGGCCGGGTTCACGCCGACCGGCTGCGGGGCGGTGTGCTTCGCCACGGTGGAGGGCGGGGCCTTCGAGCAGACGCACCGTGAGGTGCAGGCGCTGCTGGACGCGGACACCGACCGCACCGGCCCTCCGGTGGAGCTGCGCCGGGACGACTACGGCTACTCCTGGCTGGTGTCCCGGCGCTCCCCCGACCAGCTGCCACAGCTCGTCAACGACCTGCACGCGGTGAACGACTCACTGGAGATCAACGGCTTCGGCCCGCAACTCCTGTGCTCCCTGGCCGGCTTCACGAACGACACCGGCCGCCGCCTGGCGCTCGTGTACCTCTACAAGCGCGGGACGTTCTATCCGTTCGCCCCGCTGCCCGGTGCCGAGCGGCGGGACACCGCGCTGGAGCTGCAGCTGAAGGCGGTGCTCGGGAACGACCTGCGGATCGAGCAGGACCTGGGCCGGTGGTTCCCGGTGTGGGGCGCCCCCGGCCTGTGACGGTCGGCGGCGCCCCCGCTCAGCGTGCCTTCTCCCGCTGCTGCCTGCGGGCCTCGTAGGGCCGCTCACGGCGGTAGCGGCGCTCCCACTTGGCCTGCCGGTCCCGGCGCTCCCGGTACGCCCGGTAGCTGTCGGGCAGGGCGCCGGAGCCGGCCGGCGGGGTCGTGCCGGGCGAGCCGCGCCCGTGCGTCGCGTACAGATACAGCAGGGCGACTGCGGCGAGCCACCAGAGATGGTTTCCGATTCCGAGGATCACCAGGACGACGGTCCCGGACGCGACGATGCCACGCATGACGGACCTCCGTTGGGGTGAGGGTGGGCCGAGGGGCGTCTGTCTGTTTCGCCTCCCTTTGTTCAGCGTAGGGAGGGCGGGACGGCGGGTGCATCCCGTTTTCCGGCCCGCGGGGCGCCCGTGAGTGAATGACCCGCATGGACGAACTCACCGGTTTCAGTTACGCGTACGACGGCGAACGGCTCAGCGGAGCGAGCGCCGGCCCGGCCGGCCGGACCACGGCGGTACTGCTCCACGGCGCGGGCAACGGCAGCAAGGAGCGGCTCCTGCCGTTCCTCACCGATTTCGCCGCCCAGGGCTGCCGGGCGCTGGCGTTCGACTTCTCCGGGCACGGCGACAGCACGGGCGCACTCGCGGAGTTGAGCCTGCGCCGGCGGTACGAGCAGGCGGTGGCGGTGCTCGACGCGCACGTCCCGGCGGACGATCCGCTGGTGCTGGTCGGATTCAGCATGAGCGGACAGACGGTCGCGGACCTCGTACGGCACTACGGGGACCGGGTGGCGGCGGTGGGCCTGTGCGCGCCCGCCGTCTACACGCCCGAGGCCTGGGAGGTCCCGTTCGGCACCGGCGAGGGCCGCTTCTCCGAGCTGATCCGCACGCCCGGCAGCTGGCGGCACTCCCCCGCCCTGGAGGCGCTCCGCACCTACGCGGGCCGGGCGGTGCTGGCCGTCCCGGGCACCGACACGATCATCCCGCCGGAGGTGACGGAGGCCGTGCAGGAGGCGCTGTCGGCCCGCGCCCGGTACACCCGCCTCGACCTGCCGGACGCCGAGCACTGGCTGGGCCTGTGGTTCCGCGACCACGCCGGGGACCGGCGGGACTTCGTGGCCGCGCTGCTGGACGGGGAGCGGCGGGCGGCGGGGCCGGTTGTCAGTGGCATCGGCGACCATGGCGGCAAGGACTCGTGAGTTCGTGAGTCATGGGGAGGCCGGGATGACGGTCGGGCGGCGGCACATCGGCGTGGCGGAGCGGCGGGCCCGGCTGGCCCTGCGGCACCGCCTCGCGGGTCCGGCACGGGCGGCGACTCCCGAGGAGGTCGCGGCCTCCCTGGTGGCCCTGCACGGCTCGGACCCGGCCACGGTGCACCTGGCGGTGGCCGCCCGGCTGACCGACCCCGCGAAGGGGGTCCCGGAGACGGAGCGGGCGCTGTACGAGGACGGCACGCTGGTGCGGATGCACGGCATGCGGCACACGGTGTTCGTGTTCCCGACGGAGCTGACGGCCGTCGTCCACGCCTCGACGGGCCTGACGGTGGCCGCCCGCGAGCGCGCGAGCCTGCTGAGAGACATGGCGGGTGCGGGCGCCCCGGACGCGGCCTGGCTGGCGGAGGTCGAGGAGGCCACGCTCGCCGCGCTGGCCCGGCGCGGCCAGGCGACGGCGGCGGAGCTGGCGGCGGACGAGCCCCGGCTGCGCGAACGGTTCGTGTACGCGGCCGGGAAGAGCTACGAGGGCGTCCACACGGTCTCGACGCGGCTGCTGCGGGTGCTGGGCGTGGAGGGCAAGGTGGTCCGGGGCCGGCCGCTCGGCTCCTGGACGTCCAGTCAGTTCCGCTGGGCGCCGGCGCCGCCCCACCCCGAGCTGGACGTGGCCGAGGCCCAGGCCGGCCTGCTGCGCCGCTGGCTGCGGGCGTGCGGCCCGGCGACCGAGGCGGACCTGAAGTGGTGGACGGGGTGGGGGGTGCGGGAGGTCCGCCGGGCGCTGTCCGCGATCGGCGCCGAGGAGGTCCTGCTGGACGAGGGCACGGGGTACGTCGCCGACGGGGACGCGGACCCGGTGGCGGCCCCCGAGGAGCCCTGGGCGGCGCTGCTCCCGGGCCTCGACCCGACGGCGATGGCCTGGCAGCGGCGCGACTGGTATCTGGACCCGGCGCTGCGGCCCCTGCTCTTCGACCGCAGCGGCAATGTCGGCCCGACGGTGTGGTGGAACGGCCGGGTGGTGGGTGGCTGGGCCCAGCGCGCGGACGGCGAGATCGTCTGGCGGATCCCGGAGGAGGCCGTCGCACGGGAGGCCGCGGCCGAGGTCACGGCGGAGGCCGAGCGGCTGCGCGGATGGCTCGGGACGACCCGCATCACCCCACGCTTCCGCACCCCGCTGGAACGGGAGTTGGCGGCCTGACGGCGCCGGGCGGCCTCTGGCACCGGCCCCGGGAAAACCGAGTCGACGCCGCCCGCCCCGCCCGGCACCGAGCACACCACCACCGCACCCCGGCAGACCGACGGCCGACACGACCACTCACCCACGCCATCGCCCCCCCCGGCACCACCCCAGACACCAGACGGCACGAGACGGCTTCCGGCACCGGCCCCAGGGAGACCGAGTCGACGCCGCCCGCCCCGCCCGGCACCGAGCACACCACCACCACACCCCGGCAGACCGACGGCCGACACCGACCACTCGCCCACGCCGTCGCCCCCCCCGGCACCACCCCGGACACCCTGACAGCCACGCCGGCCGAGCGGCCGGCCGAGTGCCGGGGTACCCCGGGTACCCAAGTGCCCTGCCCTCGCCTGCGGCAGGGCACCCGGCATCCTCGGTTCGCTCAGCGCGAGTAGCGCATCAGCGCGCGCACCATGTGGCACGTGGTGTCGGACGGGGGACGCATCCCGATCCGCTCGGCCGTGCTGCGGATCGTCTCGTTCCGGGCCTGGTCCGGCAGGTACAGCCCGGAGTCGAGCAGGGCTATGGCGAGGCGCATGGCCTTCAGGCGCCGGTTGTGCGAGACGTACCACTCGCGCGGTCGCCCCGCCGGCAGCGGTCGCTTCGCCACGGGCTCGTAGGGCGAGTCGAACAGCACGGAACGCTGGGCGGTGGACTGGGTCGGCAATGGCTTCGGCTTCAGAGCGGCAGCGGGCACGGGCATCCTCCTGTCGCGGTCAGGGCGGGCACCGGAGGTTCCGGCGCCTTCCCTCGAACACTGCTTCCAGTCTACCGGCGGGCACTGACAATCGGAGGTCCGCGCACGCGACGAAACCCCCAGGTGAGGCCGTGAATTGGCACTCCGTCACAGCCGAGGAGGATGAGGCTGCCGAGGTGTCGCACATTCGAACAGAGCCCTTGCCGAGTACCGTGTTCCGCATGGAGATCTGGATCAATCCGGCCTGTTCCAAGTGCCGCAGCGCGATCAGCCTGCTCGACGCCGAGGGGGCCGACTACACCGTCCGCCGCTACCTGGAGGACGTACCGGGCGAGGACGAGATCAGGGCCGTCCTCGGCCGGCTGAACCTCGAACCGTGGGACATCACCCGCACCCAGGAGGCGGTCGCCAAGGAACTGGGCCTCAAGGAGTGGCCGCGGGACGAGAGCGCCCGGGACCGGTGGATCACCGCGCTCGCCGAGCACCCCAAGCTGATCCAGCGCCCGATCATCACCGCGGACGACGGGACGACGCTGGTGGCCCGCAGCGAGGAGGCCGTACGGGAGGCCCTTTCCCACAACAAGAGCTGACAGGCCTTCATTTTTTCTGTGACGCAGGTTACTTCAGCGAGTCACGCGACCGCTGAGTAACCTCGTTCGGTATCTCGTACATAGCGGCGTACGCTCCCCTACCTCTTCAGGAGGCGCGCATGTCGCGCAGGAGAACTCTCGGTACGAAGAAGAAGCTCGCGCTGCTCGTCAGCGCCGCGGCGGTGGCGGGCGGCGGGGCCTTCGCACTGGCGTCCACCTCGAACGCCGCGCAGAGCCCCCAGAACGCCAAGACGCTGTCCGCCGGGGACTCGACCGTCTGTCAGGGGCTGGCCACGGCCCACGGCAACAACGACAGGTTCATCGCGGACCAGAAGGCGAAACCGGACGCGCAGTCGGCGGCCCGGATCGCCAACCGCGAGGCGGTCATCAAACAGATCGAGGTCCAGCAGAAGGCCGCCGGATGCACCGTTGGGGAGTCGGCTCAGGACTCCCAGGCGGCGCAGGGCGGCAACGCTCAGCAGGGTGCCGGCCAGCAGGCCGGGGGCGGCCAGCAGGCGGGCGGCGGCCAGCAGAGCGCGCAGCCCGCGCAGACCGGGGCCGCCGGAGCCGGCGACGGCGGTGCCGCGGCCTCCGGCCAGCAGGTGTGCAAGGGCTCCACCGTGACGCTCTCCGGCGAGGGCGGCGCCCCGGCCGCGTCCAGCAACCAGTTCCCGGCCGGGACGACCCTGAAGGTCACCAACCTGGACAACAACAAGTCCACCACGGTGAAGGTGACCTCCGTCTCGGGCAGCTGTGTCCTGCTCAACAACGCCGCCTTCGAACAGGTCCGGGAACCCGGCAAGTTCCTCATCCGGCGCGCGGTGATCGAGAAGGTGGGGTGAGGCTCAGGGAGCTGACAGGAAATCCGTGAGGTGACGGACCAGGGCTTCTGGTGCCGCTTGCGGCAGCGCGTGGTGCGAGACGTCCGGAAGGACGGCGGCCTGCACGCGCGGCAGTAGCGCGGTGGCCCGGTCCAGCACCTCGGTGGGGTCATGGGTCCTGCTGTTCGCGGCCACGAGCAGCAGGACCGGCACATCGAGGGCCCGCAGCGCGTCCGGTGCCGGACGCGGGCCCGTCACCGGTTTCACGGAGGGGAAGCCGGCGGCCGCCTCCTGGAGGCGCAGCCAGTCGGGGTCCATGGGCGCCGCTCCCCCGGTCTCCCACTCCAGGAAGGCACGGACCCGGCGGGGTGCGGGCCGCACCAGCATCGGCAGGGCGTGCAGCAGGTACGCCGCCTTGAATCCGGCGAAGCACTGCGTCGGATCCAGGAGGAACAGGCGGCGCACCCGCTCGGGCGCGCGCAGGGCGTGGTGCAGGGCGATCCCGGCGCCGTAGGAGTGCCCGCCGACGTCGGCCACGGTGACACCGAGGCCGTCCAGGACGGCGTTCAGCCAGTCGGCCAGGTCGGCGACCGTACGGGGGTGACGGTTGCCGGCCGGGGCGCTCAGGCCGGGGCCGCCGATCAGGTCCAGGGCGTAGACGCGGCGGATGCGGGCGAGGTCGGCGGCCTGCGCGTACCAGGAGGCGGAGGTCGCTCCGCCGCCGCCCGGCAGCAGGAGCAGCGGGGGCGCGTCGCGCGGGCCGCAGGCGTTGACGTGGGTGTCGCCGAAGGGCGTGGGCACGGTGAGGGCCTCGCGGTCGGGCGGCCACTGGGCCATGACCTTGTCGTATGCGACCCGGAACGCGTCGCTGTCGTGTGCGGGCACGGCACCGCCCCCTTATCATCTCGTTCAGCAAGATATTCGCTGAGCGAGATGATAGTCCGGAGGGCCCCCTTGTCCAGCTCGCCCGACCCCGCCCCGGAGATGGAGATCGTCCATCTCCTGCGTGCCGTCACCGTCGAACTCGGTCTGCACAGCGCCCGGTTCGCGCAGCGCAACGGCATGCACCCCACGGACGTACGCGCCCTGATCGCACTCATGGACGCGCGGCGCGCCGGCGAGGAGATGACCGCCGGGCGGCTCGGGGCCGAGCTGGGGCTCAACTCGGCGGGGACCACCGCGCTCGTCGACCGGCTGGAGCGGGCCGGACAGGTGCGGCGGGTGCGCGGGGAACGGGACCGGCGGCGGGTCGTGATCGAGGTGGAGGAGCGGGCGGTCGAGCTGGGGCAGGCCTTCTTCGGGCCGCTCATCGAGCGGTCACTGGAGCTGCTGCGGGGGTACGACGAACGGCAGCTGACGGCGATCCGGGGATTCCTGGGCGGAGTCCGGGAGGCCGCCGCCGAGGGCCGCGAGTGAGCGCCCATACCCCGCGGGTCCGCCCCTCACAACGTGAGCCGGGG
Source organism: Streptomyces sp. NPDC046727 (assembly GCF_040645635.1). Classification (NCBI taxonomy): domain Bacteria; kingdom Bacillati; phylum Actinomycetota; class Actinomycetes; order Kitasatosporales; family Streptomycetaceae; genus Streptomyces; species Streptomyces sp. NPDC046727. Next base: position 98,432 of record NZ_JBEYYR010000031.1, on the reverse strand, counting down.
CACAGAACCACCAGGTAACACGGGGTTCACACGAGAGCAATGACCGGGAAATCGCCTGTTGACAGGCTGCCCGGCAGATCGACGCGGCGCCCCGGTGCCGTAGCGCCGCAGCACCCGCAAGTGCGCCCGACCCACCCCCGAAGGATGTGGCCCCGTGACCTTCAAGGCTGAGTACATCTGGATCGACGGCACCGCGCCGACGGCCAAGCTCCGTTCCAAGACGAAGATCATCACGGGTGCCCCCGCCGGTCTCGACGCACTGCCGATCTGGGGCTTCGACGGCTCCTCCACCAACCAGGCCGAGGGGCACGCCTCGGACCGCGTGCTCAAGCCGGTCTTCACCTGCCCGGACCCGATCCGCGGCGGCGACGACATCCTGGTGCTGTGCGAGGTCCTCGACATCGACATGACCCCGCACCGCTCCAACACGCGTGCCGCGCTGGCCGAGGTCGCCGAGAAGTTCGCCGGGCAGGAGCCGATCTTCGGCATCGAGCAGGAGTACACCTTCTTCGACGGCACCCGCCCGCTCGGCTTCCCCGAGGGCGGCTTCCCGGCCCCCCAGGGCGGCTACTACTGCGGTGTCGGCGCCGACGAGATCTTCGGCCGCGAGATCGTCGAGAAGCACCTGGACAACTGCCTGAAGGCCGGCCTCGGCATCTCCGGCATCAACGCCGAGGTCATGCCGGGCCAGTGGGAGTTCCAGGTCGGCCCGCTCGCCCCGCTGGAGGTCTCCGACCAGCTGTGGGTGGCCCGCTGGCTGCTGTACCGCACCGCCGAGGACTTCGGCGTCTCCGCCACCCTGGACCCGAAGCCGGTCAAGGGCGACTGGAACGGCGCGGGCGCGCACACCAACTTCTCCACCAAGGCGATGCGCGAGGGCTACGACGCGATCATCACCGCGTGCGAGTCGCTCGGTGAGGGCTCCAAGCCGCTGGACCACGTCAAGAACTACGGCGCCGGCATCGACGACCGCCTGACGGGTCTGCACGAGACCGCCCCCTGGGACAAGTACTCCTACGGCGTCTCCGACCGCGGCGCCTCGGTGCGCATCCCGTGGCAGGTCGAGAAGGACGGCAAGGGCTACATCGAGGACCGCCGCCCGAACGCCAACGTCGACCCGTACGTGGTGACCCGCCTGCTGGTGGACACCTGCTGCTCCGCCCTGGAGAAGGCCGGCCAGGTCTGATCCTCCGCACCGCACCGAGGGGCGCCCGCTGTCACGGCGGGCGCCCCTCGCGCATATCGTGCGCCCCATGGAGTTCGAGGAGGAGCGGCCCGACCGGGGGAAGCTCACGCACGCGTACGGACCGGCCGGCGACCGAAGCACCCGGACCACGCCCAGCGGGCCGCCGCACGGCGGCTGTTGGCGTCCGCGACCGTGACCGGCTGAAGCTGCGCCGTCCGAGGAGTGAGACGGCATTCCGGACACGGCCGACCCTCGTCAGGCCCGTGACCAGGGCGGAAACCGGGGGCCCCGGGTAGTCGCACCGTCAATTTCACGCCAAGGAAGCGTCCAAGCAGTGAGAGGAGGGTCCTGCCCGCCGCGCGCCTCTGCTTCAATGGGCCCATGGCCAGCCTCCAGCAGATCACCGCGACGGGTCGTGACGACCTCGAGCCGTTCTGGCCTTCCCGTCAGCACCACGACTTCGACCGTGTGTGTTGCCGCGCGATGAACGCGCAGGCCCTCTAAAGCCGTACACCCCGGCCTTCGGCCAGCGCGAAACGACGTACGTCCCCGGCGCGCCCGACCACGAATCGCGGCCGTCGTCCTGCCCGACGAACTCCTCGCGCGAAAGAGCTGACCTCTCATGGCGACCACTCGTTCCCTCTCCACCGCGTCCCTCGCCACCCCCGCCCCGAACGGCACCCGGCACCGGCTGCGCGCCGTAGACCGGGACGAGGTGGTCGACGTCGCGGACTTCCTGCCGCCGGGCGCCACATGGCTGCCCGCGCCGCAGCACACCCTGCCCACCCTGCCGGGCCGGCCCCCGATGGTCGGCTACCTGGTGCTGGTCCCCGCCGACCAGCAGCCCCCGTTCCTGCCGGTCGCGGTCCCGGACCAGCCGGAGACGACGGCGGCCTTGGACCCCGACCCGCTGGTGCGGATCGACGCCGTGCAGCGCACCGCCAGCGTCGACGGCCGTGAACTCGACCTCACCTACCTGGAGTTCGAGCTGCTCGCCCACCTGGTGGCGCACCCGCACCGGGTGCACACCCGCGACCAGCTGGTCACCACGGTGTGGGGCTACGGCCATGTCGGCGACGGCCGCACCGTCGACGTGCACATCGCCCGGCTGCGCCGCAAGCTGGGCGCCGAGCACCGCCAGACGATCCAGACGGTGCGCCGGGTCGGCTACAAGTACACCCCGCCGACCGGCCGCTGACCGTTCTGCCCTCGGCAGAGCCACGCGCCGGCACGGCCCCGGACCGGGCACGATCACCGGCATGAGACTTCTTGTGCTGGGCGGTACGGAGTTCGTGGGGCGGGCCGTGGTGGAGGCCGCGCTCGGGCGCGGCTGGGAGGTGACCGTCTTCCACCGCGGACGGCACCGGCCCCCGGCCGGGGTGCGGTCGCTGCACGGCGACCGCACCGCACCCGACGGCCTCGCCGCGCTCGCGGCGGACGGCGGCGGCTGGGACGCCGTGGTCGACACCTGGTCGGCCGCCCCGCGCGCCGTGCACGAGGCGGCCCGGCTGCTGCGCGGCCGGGCCGGGCGGTACGTGTACGTCTCCAGCCGGTCGGTGTACGTGTGGCCGTGGCCGCGCGGGAGCGCGGAGGACGCCCCGCTGGTCGAGGGTGCCGCCGACGCCGGGGCGACGGACTACGCCCGGGACAAGCGCGGCGGCGAACTGGCCGCCGTCGGGGCCTTCGGTACGGCGGACTCGCTGCTGGTCCGGGCCGGGCTGATCCTCGGCCCGTACGAGAACGTCGGCCGGCTGCCCTGGTGGCTGAACCGGATCGCCCGCGGCGGCCCGGTCCTGGCCCCCGGCCCGCGCGAACTGCCGCTGCAGTACGTCGATGTGCGCGACCTCGCCGACTGGCTGCTCGGCGCGGTGGAGCGCGGCCTGAGCGGGCCGTACAACCTGGTGAGCCCGCCCGGCCACACCACCATGGGCGAGCTGCTCGGGGCGTGCCTGCGGGTCACCGGCGCGGACGCGGAACTGCGCTGGACCGACCCGGAGGTGATCCTGGACGCCGGGATCGAGCCGTGGACCGAGCTGCCGGTGTGGGTGCCGCCGGGCGGCGAGATGTACGACGCGGTGCACGGCGCGGACGTGTCGCGGGCGCTCGCGACGGGGCTGGTGTGCCGGCCCGCGGCCGAGACCGTCGCGGACACCTGGCGGTGGCTGAGCGGGATCGGCGGCACCGCGCCCCAGCGTCCCGACCGGACCCGCAAGGGTCTGGACCCCGAGGTGGAGGCGAAGGTGCTGGCCCGGTCCGGGGGTGTACCTGACGCCACCCTCCAAGAGGGGCCCTCGGACGACTGACCCGGCCCCCGGCCGTGGACGACACTGACGGCATGAACACCGCCAAGAAGAGAGCCGGTTTCCGCACCCTGGCCAGGGAGACGCTGCTGGCCGCCGTGCAGGGGCTCGTGCTCGCCCTCGTGGTTCTGCCGTTCGCCGTGGCGTTCCTCGTCCTGACCCTCGTCTCCCTCGCGCTCGTCCCGCTCGGTATCGGGCTCGTCACCACTCCGGCGGTCCTCACCGGCGTACGGGCGCTGGCGGACGCCCGCAGGAAGCTCGCGCTGGAGTGGTGCGGGATCCGGATCCCGGCGGTCTACCAGCCGCTCCCCCAGGGCCTCAACCCCTGGACGCGCACGTTCGCCCTGCTCGGGGACCCTCAGGTGCGACGGGACGTGCTCTGGCTGCCGGTGGACATGACGGCGGGCTTCGTCACCGCGCTGCTGCCTGCGGTGCTGGTGTTCTTCCCGGTCGAGGGCTTCTCGCTGGCGGCCGGGCTGTGGCGGGCGTACGTGCGGGGTCCGGGCGACACCTACTGGTACGCCTTCGTGCCGGTGACCGGCCAGGCGAGCGCCTTCGGGGCCGCCGCGCTCGGCGCCGTGGTCCTCGCCGCGGGCCGGCACCTCGCCCCGCGCCTGCTGACCGCGCACTTCCGGCTCGCCCAAACCATGCTCGGCGGCGACGCGGAACTCGCCGAGCGCGTCCGGGTGCTGACCGAGACCCGGCAGGACGCGGTGGACACGTCGGCCGCCGAACTGCGCCGTATCGAACGGGACCTGCACGACGGCGCCCAGGCCCGGCTGGTCGCCATGGGCATGGACCTCGGCACCATCGAGATGCTGGTCGAACGGGACCCGGCGCAGGCGAAGAGGCTGATCGCCCAGGCCCGCCGGAACTCGGCGGAGGCCCTGGAGGAGCTGCGCGACCTGGTGCGCGGCATCCATCCGCCGGTGCTCGCCGAGCGCGGGCTCGGCGACGCCGTGCGGGCGCTGGCGCTCCGGCTGCCCCCGCCCACGGAGGTCACCGTGGAGATGCCCGGCCGCGCGGACGCGCCCGTCGAGTCGGCGGCCTACTTCGCGGTCAACGAGGTGCTCACCAACGCCGTCAAGCACTCCGGCGCCGACCGGATCTGGGTCGACGTGCACCACACCGACGGCCGGCTGCGGATCACCGTCACCGACAACGGCAAGGGCGGCGCGCTGGTCGGGGCCGGCTCGGGGCTCGCCGGGGTCGAGCGCCGGCTCGGTACATTCGACGGCGTCCTGGCCGTCAGCAGCCCCGCGGGCGGCCCCACCATGGTGACCATGGAGATTCCGTGCGTGTTGTCCTAGCCGAAGACCTCTTCCTGCTGCGCGACGGGCTGGTGCGGATGCTGGAGGCGTTCGGCTTCGAGATCGCGGCGGCCGTCGAGTCCGGACCCGAGCTCACCCGGGCCCTCGCCGAGTCGGACCCGGACGTGGCGGTGGTCGACGTACGCCTGCCGCCGACGCACACCGACGAGGGCCTGCAGTGCGCGCTCGCGGCCCGCAGGGCACGCCCCGGGCTGCCGGTGCTGGTCCTCTCCCAGCACGTGGAGCAGCTGTACGCGCGCGAGCTGCTCGCCGACGGCAACGGCGGGATCGGCTATCTGCTCAAGGACCGGGTGTTCGACGCGGAGCAGTTCGTGGACGCCGTACGACGGGTGGCGGCGGGCGGTACGGCGATGGACCCGCAGGTGATCCAGCAGCTGCTGTCCCGGCGGTCGGCGGACGACCGGCCGCTCGGCCGTCTCACCCCGCGCGAGCGGGAGGTGCTGGAGCTGATGGCGCAGGGCCGGTCCAACGCGGGTATCGCGGCGCAGCTCGTGGTGACGGAACGGGCGATCGCCAAACACACCTCCAACATCTTCACCAAACTGGGGCTTGAGGTGTCGGACGACGACAACCGGCGCGTCCTGGCGGTGCTCGCCTATCTGGACCAGGATCGCTGACCTGCCAACTCCCCTGTTTCTGCGAGGAATTTGTGAGACCGGTGAACACCTCCGGGACGGCGTCCGTATGGAAGGACGCCGCTTCACTCCTGTCGGGCGCCCCGATGCTGCCCCGCAAGGAAGTCAGAGGAGTTCCATGGGACGCAACACACGAAAACGCCGTACGCCGCTGGCCACCAAGGCCATAGCCGCATCGGCGGCCCTAGCGCTCGGTGGGGGCGGGCTGATCTGGGCGAACTTCTACGCCTCGGCGCACGAGTCGAACAACCAGACGTGGGGAGGCAACCAGACCAAGGCCGCGACCGCGCAGGTCGCGACCATCTCCTGCCCGGACGTCGGCCAGAAGCTGACGAACGTGCCGAACGCCGCTCGTCAGGGCGTGGCGACGGAGCTGGCGAACCTCGACAAGCAGATCACCGAGGCCTACAACCGGCTCGCCTCCACCCGTCAGTCGCAGACGAACGATCCGAGCTTCGTGCAGAACGCGATCGTCGCTCCCCTCAAGGAGAAGCGGGCGGCGACGATCGACCGGATCCGGATCGACATCCAGCGGGTCGGCGGTTCCTTCGACAACGCGCTGAAGCAACTCGCCGCCTGTACGACGCAGACCGCCAACCAGACGAACGCCGGTGGCCAGCAGCAGAACGGCGGCCAGCAGCAGAACGGCGGCCAGCAACAGAACGGTGGCCAGCAGCAACAGAACGGTGGTCAGCAGCAGAACGGCGGGCAGCAGCAGGGCAACGCCGGTCAGCAGCAGAACATCGGCGGGCAGGCCGGCAACGGCCCGGTCGCGGCCGACTTCGTCGACATCACCAAGGTCGCGCCGAACGTCCAGGGCAAGCCGCGCCGGTCCGGCAACGCGTCGACGGGCACGTTCACCACGCGCTGCGGTGTGAACGCCAACAAGAACTTCAACACCGACAACGTGATCGTGGCGCCCGGCGTGACCAACGGCGCGCACCACCTGCACGACTACGTCGGCAACCAGAAGGTCAACGCGTTCTCCAGCAACAACACGTTCCTGCAGGGCGGCACCAGCTGCCAGAACGGGAGCGACCTGTCGTCGTACTACTGGCCGGTGGTCCGCATCCAGGACGGCACCCAGGACTTCGACCAGAACAAGGACGGCGGCGGCAAGGAAGGCAACGTCGGCAAGATCCTGACGCCCGTACAGGCGCAGATCAAGTACGTCGGCAGCCCGGCGAGCAAGGTCGTCGCGATGCCGCAGTTCCTGCGCATCATCACCGGTGACGCCAAGACCACCACCAACGGTCTGGCGAACGCCAACGCGCACTGGAGCTGCACCGGCTTCGAGAACAAGGTGCAGCTGACTCAGCAGTACCCGATCTGCCCGCAGGGCAGCAAGGTGGTGCGCTCGTTCGCCTTCCAGAGCTGCTGGGACGGGAAGAACATCGACAGCGCCAACCACCGCACGCACGTCGCCTTCGCCGACCCGGCGAGCGGCGTCTGCCCGAACGGTTTCAAGGCGATCCCGCAGCTGACGATGCGGCTCGTCTACAACATCAACCCGCCGACCGTCCAGAACGGCCAGGTGAAGAACGCCTACGCGGTGGACGGGTTCCCGGAGCAGTTGCACAAGGCGGCCACGGACCACGACGACTTCATCAGCGTCACGAAGAACGGTCTGGCCAACAAGATCGCCAACTGCCTCAACAGCGGGCAGAACTGCGCCTGATCCCGTAACGGGCACACACCAGAAGGCCGGTGACGATTCCTCCCCGTCACCGGCCTTCGTCGTGCGCGGACCGCTTCAGCCGCTGTGCGCGTGGTGGTCGGTGCCGGTCTCCAGGTCGCCGCCGAGCGTGGTGCGCAGCGCCTTGACCACCCCGTCCTCGCCGACGGCGACCCACTTGCGGCCGACCAGGTAGTGACCGCCGTAGTCCTTCGCGTCGTTGATCCACTCGCGCTGGCCGCGGTCGGTGGCGAAGGTGGCGAGGATGAACCTCCCGTCGCCGCTCTGGCAGATGGCCTGGCGGATCTCGTCGGCGTCGGTCTGCATGTTCGGCTTGCACTTCACCTCGGCGGCCAGACGCTCCAGGCTGCCGGTCGCGGTGGGCGGCACCGCGTCCGTGTCCCCGCCCGAGCCGCAGCCCGCCAGCGCGAGCAGGGCCGCTGCGCCGAGCGTCAGTCGCGTCAACCTCATCTGTTCCTCCGGTCCTGGTGTGCCAAGCATGCCCCAGCCCCTTCGGATACGGCTCCCGCGCGCGGTGCGCTCAAATCCACTGTCCGGAGGGGCACGGGTGTGCGAAAGTGACCCGGTGAACCAGAGTTGGGAAGATCGCGTGGCCGCCGCCTGGGCGTCCTTCGACGACTATCCGGAAGAGCGCGCGCACGAGTTCCGCGCGCTGATCGACGCCCTCGTCGCCGAACTGCCGGACGGCAGTCCGCTGGGCCCCTTCGAGCGGGCCTGTGCCTGGGACTCGACCGGGCACTCGGACAAGGCGGTGCCGCTGTACCGGGAGGCGCTGGCCCTCGGCCTCGCCGACGTGAGCCGGTACAAGGCCCGGCGGACCCTGATCCAGCTGTCGAGTTCGCTGCGGAACACCGGGCAGGCGGAGGAGGGCGTCAAGCTCCTCACGCCCGAACTGGAGGCGCCCTCGGACGAGTTGGACGACGCGGTGCGGGCGTGCCTCGCGCTGTGCCTGTCCAGCCTGGGCCGCGACCGCGAGGGCCTGTCCCTCGTGCTCGGCGCGCTCGCCCCGCATCTGCCGCGCTACCAGCGGTCGATGGCGAACTACGCGCGCGCCCTGGTCGAACCGCAGGTGTGAATCCCCCGGCCGGCGGTGACCTACCGCCGGCCGGCTCGTTCTCCCGGACGTGCAGTCACAGGATGTATCCCAGCGTCACGCACCCTCCTCCGCCGGGAGCGCCGGCCCGGTCGACGTCGAGCAGGCCGAGGCCGCGCTCGTCGAGCACTACCCCCGGCTGGTCCGGCTCGCCTATCTCGTCCTGCCACCGGGCCTCGGCCGCAGCCGCCGCGTGCTGACCGCACACGCCCTCGCCCAGCGCGCCCTGCCCCGCGGCCGCAAGCAGCCGTCCGCGCTTCCGGCCCAGGCCTCGGGCCGGGAGAGCGACCCCGGGTACGCCTACCTGCGCGAGCGGGTTCTGACCGCGGCCCTGGAGGCGGCCCGCCCCCGCACGGGCCTGCCCCGCCTCACCCAGCTCCCGCCGCCGCTCCCCCAGGTGTGGGGCCTGAAGCTGTTCCCGCGTTCCGGCGGCGCCGACGAACTCGCCCTGGACCAACGGCTGTCCGCGCTGTCAGGACCGGCCCGCGCCGCCTATGTGCTGCGCGGCCTGGAGCAGCTGCCCGACCCGGACATCCGCGAGATCCTCAAGGCCGCCGGGGTGGACGACCCGGGCGGCGCGCTGGCCTCGGCGAACAGCGTGCCCGCCCAGCCCGGGCTGCTGTCCTCCCCCGAGTTCGACCCGTGCTCGCTGCAGGCCCGGCCCACCGATCTGATGCGCCGCCGCCAGCACACCAAGGCCGCCCTCGCCGCTGCCGCCGCGCTCGCGGTGTGCGGTGCGCTGGTCGCGGTGCCCGGCGGAGGCTGGGGCCCGGACGGCGCCGCCGCGCCCGTCTACGCCGGGAACCCGGCCGCCGAGGCCGCCCTCGACCCCGGCAGGCTGACCCGGGTCTCCCCCACCGCCTGGCGGACCTCGGCCCGCACCGACTTCTCGGTGTGGCCCGCGCGCGGCCCGCTCACCGGTGACAAGGCGCTGCTGCGCCGCGCCCTCGCGGTCTGGGCCCGCCCCGGGGAGCGGGTCCGTGTCTCGGCGACCCCCGGCACCCAGACCGGCGGCCCGGCCGGCCCGCCCCAGCTGCTGTACGCGGGCGAGGTCGACACCGCCCGCGTGGTGCTCCTCTACGACGGGCTGCGCATCGCGCGCTACGCCGAGCCGAAGGACGGTACCCAGGGCGCGGCCCTGGACTTCGCCCGGGCCGACGGCGCGACCGGCACGGCGGCGAGCGCGCTGGTGCTGGGCCGCTCCGACGGCAACGTCCGCTATCTGACCGCCCCGTGGGTGACGAAGGCGGCCCAGCGGGACCTGGCGAAACCGGACGCGGCCGCGGCCCCGGTCCCCCTCGCCGACGGCGTCACCGCGCCGCTGGCCAGCCCCGCCATGCAGACCGGCGCCTGCACCTCGTGGACCGCGCTCCAGCTGACCGACGCGTCCGGCACCCGGCTCGCCACCGATCTCGGCGAGCTGGTCCCGGCCCGTCTCACGGCCGGCCGGCCCGGGGCGCCCGAGGAGGCGTCCGGCGCTCAGGCGCTGCGCACCTGGGCGCCCTTCGCCTGCTCCCTGGCGGCCGAGCGCTCGGCGGGCGTGCGGAGCGTCAACGCCTGGGCCTACGCCGAGCAGCCGCTGCCCGACGGCAGCGGGTCCGGCGCGTGGGTGTGCACCCGGGCGGAGACGTGGCGCGGTGCCGGCACGGTCGCGCTGGCCCAGTTCCGCACGCCGGGCGGGGCGGCCGGGACGGCCGTCGCCAAGGCCACGGACGTGCCGGCCTGCGGGCCGCGCGATCCTCATGTGCTGGCCGGGGTGCTGTGGAAGTCGGCGGCCGGGAACTGGTACCTGCTGGCGGCGGGCAGTGCGGACACGGCCTCGATCCGGGCGACCGGCGGGGTCACCGCCTCGGGGCCGGGACCGCTGCTGGCCGTCCGGGCGAAGCAGGGTGTGCGGGCCGACCTGAAGGGCACGCTGGCGGACGGCCGGAAGATCAGCGGGCTGCGGTGAGACCTTGTTGACGTCAGCGTAAACAAGGTCCGCCGCGGGGCTTCTCAGGCGTCCTACCCATCAGTACATTGACGCCATGTCTAACACGCAGCCTCGGCCGGTGGAGTCCGAGCGCATCGCGCTCAAGGCCCGCAACGTGTCCTTCTCGTGGGAGGACACGCCGCTGCACTGGGTGCCCGGCGACCCGTTCACCACGCACACCATCAACGTGCTGCATCTGCTGCTGCCCGCCGGTGAGCGGTGGTTCGTGCACGTGTACAAGCAGGCGCTGCCGCTGATCCGGGACGACCGGCTCCGCGAGGACGTCGTCGGGTTCATCGGGCAGGAGGCCATGCACTCCCAGGCCCACGACGAGGTGCTGCCGCGCCTGCGCGAGCTGGGTCTGGACCCGACGCCGTACACCGCCCAGGTCGACTGGTTCTTCGAGAAGCTGCTCGGCGACCGCACCCTGCCGCCGGGCCGGGCGCGCCGCTGGTGGCTGCTGGAACGCATCGCGCTGATCGCGGCCATCGAGCACTACACCGCCTTCCTCGGCGACTGGGTGCTCAACGCGGCCGAGCTGGACCGGCGGGGCGCCGACCCGACCATGCTGGACCTGCTGCGCTGGCACGGCGCCGAGGAGGTCGAGCACCGGTCGGTGGCCTTCGACCTGTTCCTGCACGTCGACGGCAGCTACCGGCGCCGGGTGCGCACCTGGGCGACGGCGTTCTCGACGATGGTGTTCCTGTGGCAGCGCGGGGTCCGCTTCTTCCTGGAGAACGACCCGGTCCTCACCGACCGCAAGGCGTCCTTCCGGGACTTCCATGTGCGCGGCCGGCAGGGCACCCTGCCCGCCACCGGGGACATGCTGAAGTCCATACCGCGCTACCTGAGCCGCGCCTACCACCCCTCCCACGAGTGCTCCACCGCCCAGGCCGTGGCCTATCTGGCCGCCTCGCCCGCCGCGCTCGCCGCCGCGAAGCGGGAGGCCGCGTGATGCCGAGGCTGCGGACCGTCGCGCTCGTCGCGGGCGCCGCCCTGCTCACCCGGCGGGCGCTGCGCCGCCGCGTCCAGGCCTCACCGCTGTGGCCGCTGCCCGCCCTGGACCCGCCGCTCTCCGGCCGGCCGCGCTCACGGGCCCTGAAGCTGCTGCTCACCGCCCACGAGACGATCGCCGACGGGGTGGTACGACTCCGCCTGGAGGGAGCGGACCTGCCGCGCTGGGAGCCCGGGGCGCACCTCGACCTGGTGCTGCCGTCGGGTCTCGTACGGCAGTACTCGCTGTGCGGCGACCCGGAGGACACCTCCTCGTACACGGTGGCGACCCGGCTGGTCGAGGACGGCCGGGGCGGCTCCCGCGAGGTGCACGAGCAGCTCGCCGAGGGCATGGAGCTGGAGGTGCGCGGCCCCCGGAACCGCTTCCCGCTGGTCGACGCGCCCGCGTACGTGTTCGTCGCCGGCGGGATCGGCATCACCCCGGTCCTGCCGATGCTGCGGGCCCTGCCGGGCGGCACCGAGTGGCGGCTGCTGTACTGCGGGCGGACGCGGACGTCGATGCCGTACCTGGAGGAGGTGCGCAAACTCGCCGGAGACCGGCTGACGGTCGTCGCCGAGGACGAGGACGGACGGCCGGACCTGGGTGCCCTGTTCGCGGGGACGGCCGAGGGCACGGCCGTGTACTGCTGCGGCCCGGAGGGCCTGATGGCGGCGGTGGAGGAGGCGCTGCCCGAGGGGGCCGCGCTGCACCTGGAGCGGTTCGCGCCGCGCACCGGTCCCGGCGGCAACACGGAGTTCGAGCTGGAACTGCGCCGCAGCGGGCGGACGTTGACCGTTCCGGCCGGCTCCACGGTGCTGGCCGCCGTACGCCGTGCGCTGCCGGATGTCGCCTACTCCTGTGAGCAGGGATTCTGCGGGACCTGTCAACAGCGGGTGCTGGACGGCGAGATCGAGCACCGGGACGAGCTGCTGACGGACGCGGAACGGCGTGACTCGATGCTGATCTGCGTGTCCCGGGCCCGGAGTGATCGCTTGGTGCTCGACATGTGAACGCATGCGGCCGAATCCGATCGGTAAGGTGTTCGCATGAGTACCGGGGTTCGCCGCAGGATGGGCGTCGAGGAGCGTCGGCAGCAGCTGATCGGTGTCGCTCTCGACCTGTTCAGCCGACGCTCGCCCGACGAGGTCTCCATCGACGAGATAGCCTCGGCGGCCGGCATCTCACGCCCGCTCGTCTACCACTACTTCCCGGGCAAGCTCAGCCTGTACGAGGCCGCGCTGAAGCGTGCGTCGGAGGATCTCGCGGCCCGGTTCGCCGAGCCGCACGAGGGCCCGCTGGGGACCCGGCTGCTGCGCGTGATGCGCCGCTACTTCGACTTCGTGGACGACCACGGGCCCGGTTTCTCGGCGCTGATGCGCGGCGGCCCGGCGGTCGGCTCGTCGACGACCAACGCCCTCATCGACTCCGTACGCCAGGCCGCCTACGAGCAGATCCTCACGCATCTCGGCGTCACCGACGCACCCGCGCGCCTCGAACTGGTCATCCGCTCCTGGATCTCGCTCGCCGAGTCCACGGCACTGCTCTGGCTGGACGGCCGGCGTATCCCGCGCGCCGAGCTGGAGCTGCAGCTCGTGCACGACTTCGCCGCGCTGGCGGCGGTGAGCGCGGCCTACGACGAGGACATGGCGCTCCTGCTGCGCACGATGGTCAAGGACGAGCCGGCCGACGGCCCCTTCGCGGAGCTCGTCGGCCGGCTGATGTCCCTGGCTTCCTGACGACCGCTACCGGTCGAACTTCCGGTACGACGGATCCAGGTCGCGGATCTCGGCGGAGGCGTGCAGGGCGAACCGCTCGTCCGCCACGTGCTTGCGGAGCAGGTCCAGCACGGCCTCCGTGAGCCGCGCCTTCGTCTCGTCGCTGCGGCCGGCGAGGAGCCCGATGGTCACGTGCACGACGGCGTGCCCGTGCTCCGCCGGGTCCTCGTACCCGTACGCCGTGAGCGCGCTCGGCCGGAACTGCGTCTTGCATGCCTCCGGCTTGGCCGCCGCGATCTCGACGGTCGCCTCGTGCAGCGCCCTCGCGAAGCCCGCGCGGTCGAAGGCGGCCTCCATCGTGTGCGAGTAGTCGACGGTGATCTGCGGCATGAGCACTCCTGTTCTACGGCAACGGGCCCGACCCTACTTCGCCGCCCGGGTGAAGACCGCCACCGTCCGCGCGGGAACGGTGAACGTGCCCGAGCCGGCCGCGTAGGCGGAGGTCTTCACCACCGCGTCCGCACCGGCCGCCTGCACCGGGTGCAGCCGGTACGGCGTCCCGGCGAGGGCGCCGATCCGCTGCTCCTGCCGCTCGGGGGTGGCGTTGAGGACGACGACCAGGTCGCCGAGCCGCATCGTGATCACGCCGGGCGTCTCGTCCTTGCCGGACAGCGGGAAGGACAGCCGGTCCTGCACCTGCGCGGCCGTACCGAGCGAGAACGCCTTCTCCGCCGTACGGATCCTCAGCAGGTCCCGGTAGGCGGCCGAGGCCCCGGTGATCTGCGGGCAGCCGACCTTGACCGTGCTCAGCAGCGGCTTGGCGTAGTCCCACTTGGACCGGTTGTCGGCCGCCGGGGGCAGCCCCTGCCCGAAGCCGTTGCCGTCGGCGCAGTTCCAGTGGATGGCGTTGAACCAGTCCCCGCTGTCGAAGGAGTTGCGGTCCAGGGACTTGGAGCGCAGCAGGTCGGTGCCCGCCTGGGAGAGGGCCGGGCCCTGCGAGAGGGCGGCCGTGGCCATCGCCAGCACCTGCATCCGGGCCCGGTCGGACGCGGACGTGTCCTTCGGCAGCTTGTAGGTCAGCGCGTCGAACAGCGACTCGTTGTCGTGCGCGTCGACATAGGCGAGGGCGTCGCCGGGCGCGTCCGCGTAGCCGGCGGGGGCGCCGTTGTAGTCGACCTCGGAGCCCTTGACCCGCTTGCCGTCGGTGTCGGTGAAGGTGAAGGACTTCAGGTTGCCGGTCAGGCCGACCTTGATCAGGTCCTGGTAGTGCAGGAGGCGGGCCTTCTGCTCGGTCGGAGTCCCGTTGGCCGTCGACGTGTTCGGGTCGGTGTACAGCCCGGACGCGAAGCCCTGGACGCCGGGGTCCGAGTCGAAGGGGCCGCCGCCGCGCACGGCGTCACGGGCGCGGTCGGAGAAGGTGGCGATGCCGGTGCCGGCCATGTTGGCCTGCGTGGCCTGCACGAACCGGGCGTCGTTCGCGACCTCGCCGAAGTTCCAGCCCTCGCCGTAGAGGATGATCTTCTTCCCGTCGACGCCGTCCTTCTCCAGGGTCAGCGCGTCGAGGGCCTTCCTGACCGCCAGGATGTTGGCCTTCGGGTGGTGGCCCATGAGGTCGAAGCGGAACCCGTCGACCTTGTACTCCTTGGCCCAGGTGACGATCGAGTCCACGACCAGCTTGCCCATCATCGCGTTCTCGGGCGCGGTGTTCGAGCAGCAGGTGCTGTTGGCCACGCTGCCGTCGGCGAGGAGCCGCTGGTAGTAGCCGGGCACGACCTTGTCCAGGACGGAGGTGTCCGCCTGGCCGCTGGCGGCGGTGTGGTTGTAGACGACGTCCATGACGACCCTGAGGCCGTCCCCGTTCAGCGCCTGGACCATCTTGCGGAACTGGACCGTACGGGCGGTGCCGTCGGGGTCGGTGGCGTACGAGCCCTCCGGGACCGTGTAGTGGTACGGGTCGTAGCCCCAGTTGTAGGCGTCCTTCGCGGCGATCTTCGCCACGCACTCCTGCTGCTTGTCGGAGTCGGCCGGATAGGAGGCCAGGTCGCAGTCGGTGGTCGCCTGGTCGGCCTTCTTCTCGGGGATCGTCGCGATGTCGAAGGCCGGCAGGAGATGCACGTACGACGTGCCCGACTTCGCCAGCTCACGCAGGTGCCTGGAGCCGTCGCTGCCCTTGTCGGTGAAGGCCAGGTAGGTGCCCGGGTGCTTCGAGGTGCTGTCCCCGACGGAGAAGTCCCGGATGTGCAGCTCCTGGATCTGCGCGTCCTTCAGCGGCACGGCCTTGGGCTTGCGCAGGCCCGACCAGCCGCTCGGGGCGAGGGCCTTGTCGTTCAGGTCGACGACGAGGCTGCGCGCGGAGTTCGCGGTGAGCGCGACCGAGTAGGGGTCGGTGACCTTGTTGGTGACCATCTTGCGGACGCTGGGCGCCCACACCTTCACGACGTACCGGTAGGGCTTGCCCTTCCAGGACGCGGGACCGGTGACGGACCAGACGCCGGTGGTGGCGTTCCGGTGCATCCTCACGGCCTTGCCGTCCAGGTCGAGGTGCACCGACCGGGCCGTCGGCGCCCACACGGACAGGGTCGGCTTGCCGTCGTGGAAGACCGGGCCGAGGGCGGCCTTCGTCGCGCCGGGGTACAGGTCGTCCAGGACACCGGCGATCTGCACGCCGGTCGCGGCCAGCACCGCGCCGTTCGCGGCGCGCTGGGACGCGACCAGCTGGCCCTTGACGGCCTCGCGCACCCGGTCCCGGTCGCGCGGGTCGACGGACCAGGCGGTGTAGTCCTTCAGATGCGGGAACTTCGCCTTCTGGGCGTCGGTGAGCGTGGTCTTCGACAGCCGCAGCCAGCGCTCGTCGTCGCTGGTCAGCGACCCGTCCTTGACGGCGATGGAACCGCCCGGGGAGTACAGCAGCTGGGTGGAGACGGCGCCGTCCACGCCGTTCCAGGCGACCGTGTTCCGGTCGATCCAGATCGCCTTGGACGTGGTCAGGTCAAGGGCGGCCGCGCTGCCCGCGGGCTGCGGCAGCAGGTACTTCTCCTGGCCGTTCAACAGCCACACCTCGTGGCCGTTGGACTTGAGGTCCAGGGACTGGTCGGTGGGCAGATCCTTGTCGTCGCCCTTGTGGATGATGTAGCTGAGGCTGGTGGCACCCTCGGTGAGCGGCACCTCGAAGACCGCGCCATAGGCATCAGTCTTCACCGGCTTCAGCGGGTTCGACCAGTCGGTGGGGTCCGCGGCACCCGTCCAGACGTGCAGGCCCCAGCCGTCGTAGTTCCCGTCGGCGCGGTGGTAGTGGAGGACCGCCTTGGTCTTGTCCTGGGCCGGGTAGTCGGGCTTCTGCGTGAGGACGTCGGCCTTGCCCTGCTCGATCCAGACCTCGCCCGTCCTGGTGACGTCGATGCTCCGGTCGGCGGAGACGTCCTTGTTGCCGTCCTTGTCGATGACCAGGAAGCCGACGTTCGAGGCGCCCGGCTTGAGCTTGACGTAGGCGAAGGCGCCGTACGCGTCGCGGCCGACGAAGGGGTGGCTGTTCGGCCAGGTGGTCGACTCGCCGTCGGCGAGGTCGCCCCACGCGTACAGGCCCCACTTGTCGTAGTCGCCGTCGGTGCGCTTGTAGTGGACGATCGCGTGGTCCCGGGAGGAGGCCGTGGGGACCTCCGGCGCGGGCGGAGTACCGGTGGTGCTGCTCGCCAGGGCGCTCGCGGTGCGCCCGGCCGAGTCGATCACGACCGCCTTGTAGCGCAGGGCGGTCCCGGCGGGTACGTCCTTGCCCAGGGCCTGGGTGACCTTGTAGGGGGCGTGGTCGGCGGAGCCGAGCGTCTTCCACCTGCCGTCTCCGACCTGGGCGGCGAAGACGACCCGGTCGAGCCGGCCTCCGTCGACGTCGGCCGTGACCTCCACGGTGCCGGTGGCTCCGGTGGCCGGGGCCTTCAGGGTGACGGCCGGCTTGGTGGCGGGCTCGGCGAGGGCACCGGTGGCCTTGAGGACCACTGCGGAACCGGCCGGGACGGTGACGGTGAGCCTGCGGTCGGCGTCGGACGTCACCGCGTCGGAGGTCCCGTAGACACCCCGGTACGACATGCCCGCGGAGCCGGTCGCGAAGGTCGCGGACTTCTCGCCGTCGGCGTTGTTGAAGGCGACGACGTACTCGGCGCCCGTCCTGGCGTCCGTACGGGTGAAGGCGTAGATGCCCGCGCCGTCGGCCGCGTACCGCTCGGTCTGGACGCCGTCCGTCAGCGCCGGGTTGTTCTTCCGGAGCTTGGAGAGAGTGGCGATGTCCTTGTAGAGCGGTGCCTTCGGGTCGTACGCGGCGCTCGCGTGGGTGCGGTCGGTGCCGATCTCGTCGTCGTCCAGGTAGTCGGCGACCTTGGAGGCGAACATGGTCTGGCGGGCGTCCTTGTCGCCGCCGGAGCCGGTGAAGCCCTGCTCGTCGCCGTAGTAGACGACCGGGTTGCCGCGGCTGAGGAACATCAGCTCGTTGGCGAGCTTGTCCTTCTTGAGGACCTCGGCGTCGGTCGCCTTCGGGTTGTCCTGCTTCAGGAAGTACCCGATGCGGCCCATGTCGTGGTTGCCGAGGAAGGTGACCTGCTCGTACGCGTTGGCCTTGTCGGTCGTGTACTTGTAGTCGTCACCGAAGACGCCGGCCAGCCTGCGCGCGCTGCCGCCCTGGGAGGCGTACTGGCGTGCCGCGTCCTGGAAGGGGAAGTCGAGGGTGGCGTCGAGGCGGCCCTGGGTGACGTACGGGGACGTGATGGACGTGTCCGCCGAGTAGACCTCGCCGAACATGAAGAAGTTCTTCCGCCCCTGCCCGGCCGCGTACCGGTCCAGCGCGGTGGCCCACTGGGTCCAGAACTCCATGTTCACGTGCTTGACGGTGTCGATCCGGAAGCCGTCGACGGCGAAGTCCTTCACCCACCGCTCATAGATCTTCTCCATGCCCTGGACGACCTCGGGGCGCTCGGTCCACAGGTCGTCCAGGCCGGAGAAGTCGCCGTGGGCCGAGGACTCGCCGGCGAACGTCGAGTCGCCCCGGTTGTGGTACATCGTCGGGTCGTTGAGCCAGGCCGGGACCTTGGACCGGCTGGTGACCTTCGGGGTGTACGGGAAGGAGGCGCCGGAGACGGCCGGGAACTTCCGGGTGCCGTCCGCGTAGTCGGCGTCGTCGAACGGCCGCCCGTCCTCGGTCAGGTACGGAAAGGCGCCCTTGGACAGATAGCCGTACGACTTCTCCTCGTAGTCCACGACGTCGGCGGTGTGGTTGGTGATGACGTCGAAGAAGACCTTCATGCCCTTGGCGTGTGCCTTGGAGATGAGGGTCTTGAGGTCCTCGTTGGTGCCGAAGTGCGGGTCGACCTGGGTGAAGTCGGTGATCCAGTAGCCGTGGTAGCCGGCCGAGGCGTTGCTGCCCGTGCCCTGCACCGGGCGGTTCTTGAAGATCGGCGCCAGCCAGATGGCGGTGGTGCCGAGTCCCTTGATGTAGTCCAGCCTGCCGGTCAGGCCCTTGAGGTCGCCGCCCTGGTAGAAGCCCTTGTCGGTGGGGTCGTAGCCGGTGCTGAGGCGTGAGCCGGTGAGGCCGCCCCGGTCGTTGGACCTGTCCCCGTTGGCGAAACGGTCCGGCATGACGAAGTAGAACTGCTCGCGCGTGTCGTCGTGCCGGGCGGGCTGGGCCGCGAGGGCCGCGTCCGACGGAGGTGCGGGCGGGCTGGCTGCGTGTGCCGCCAGTGGCTGGATCAGGGCGGCGGCGAGGGCTACGGCGGTGACGGCCGCTGCCCGTCTCGCTCTCGGTATCACAGGCAGTAACTCCTTGCGAATGCGGCTCTCTTGGGTCCGACCCCGCGCGACCGTATCGCCGACGAAAGGTTTACAGCAAGAGTCTTGAAACTCATAGCAAGGAGTTTCAGCGTCAATCTTGACGCGCCCGACGCGATCCCGCTCTCCTCGGCCTCCTGCCCGACGTGGAGAACGTGACCTGGGAGTTGGGGACGAACCGCCCGTACACGACGGGCGGTTCGTCCGGCTACACGACGAGCGACACCTGGAAGCAGTCCTCCGGGTTCAGCAGCTCGACTTCCCGGCGTAGATCGCCAGCGCCGTGTTCGAGCCCAGGGTGGCGGTGAACTGCCCCGCGGAGTTCACCGTCACCGTCGTGTTGCTCTGCACATTGCAGTACGTGCCCGCCGGCAGCGAGGTCTGGTACGTGCGGGTCTGCGACGAGGACTCGTGGTTGATCGCCACATAGCCCTTGCTGCCCCGGCCGAAGGCGATCCAGTTGTTGCCGTTGTCCCACCAGTTGGAGACGGCCTGGCCGCGTGTCGCGTTGCGGAAGGCGACCATGGACCTGATCTCCGGCCAGGCGTGCTGGCACTTCCAGCCGTCCTGCCAGCAGGCGTTGACCGTGCCCCCGTTGGGCGGGCCGGCGTCGGCGTCCGACCACTCGTAGCCGGAGTTGATGTCCGGGGCGCCGTAGGGCCAGGCGAGCATGAAGACGTTCGCCAGGGTGTAGTTCGCGCCGTCCTTGTAGTTCAGGGTGGAGCCGTTGCGTTCCGTGTCGTGGTTGTCCACGAAGACGCCCGCGGTCGAGCTGCTCAGGTAGCCCCAGCCCTCGCCGTAGTTGGTGAGGTACGCGAGCTTCTCGTTGTTGAAGACGCGCTTGAGGTCGTAGGCGTAGCGGAACTCCTGGACGTCTCCGTTGCCGGTGTACTCGCCAGGCTGGACGGCCTCGTTCGCGCCGTAGATGACCTCCTGCTTCCAGTAGACGGAGGGGCTGGTCAGGCGGCTCTTGATGTTCGCCAGGTCGGCGGCCGGGATGTGCTTGGCCGCGTCGATCCGGAAGCCGTCCACGCCGAGGGTGAGCAGGTCGTTCATATAGCCGGCGATGGTCTTGCGGACGTACTCCTCGCCGGTGTCCAGGTCGGCCAGGCCGACGAGTTCGCAGTGCTGGACGTTCCAGCGGTCGGAGTAGTTCGACACCTGCGAGGTGCAGTCGTCGAAGTCGGAGGAGGAGTAGAGGCCGGGGTAGTCGTACTTCGTGTACGACGAGCCGCCGGTGCCGGTGCCCGAACCCGCCGACATGTGGTTGATGACGGTGTCGGCCACGACCTTCACACCGGCCGCGTGGCAGGTGTTCACCATGTTCTGGAAGGCCGTGCGGTCGCCGAGACGGCCCGCGATCTTGTACGACACCGGCTGGTACGAGGTCCACCACTGCGAGCCCGGTATGTGCTCGGCGGGCGGGGAGACCTGGACGTATCCGTAGCCGGCGGGGCCGAGGGTGGTGGTGCACTCCTTGGCCACCGAGGCGTACTTCCACTCGAAGAGGACGGCGGTGACGTCCTTGGTGCCGGGCGGGGAGGCCGCGGCGGTGGTCGGGTTCATGCCAACCAGAGCGACGGCCGTGAGGGCGACCGCCGTGGGGAGGAATCTGCGTGCCATGTGGGGTCCTTCGACGTTGAAGGCAAAGTGGACCGCTGAAGGCGCTTGCTGAAATGTTTCAGCAAACTTGCGGTGACGCAGATGTTAAAGGCCCGCTGACCGAAAGGCAGCGGGCCGTTGTGAAGTTGATGCAAGAACTTTCAGACGGGGTGTCAGTCGGCCGACGTCCACCACACGGTCGTGTCGGCGGGCACCTTCGCCTCGCCGCCCGTCTCGGCCACCTCGCCGCTGCTGAGCAGGACGCGGCCGTACGCCGGTGTCGTCACCGACTCCGCCGTGGTGTTCGCCACGCAGACGAAGTCGCCCCGGCGGAACGCCAGGACGCCCTCCGGCGCGCGCAGCCACTCGACCGCGTCGCCCGCGCCCAGGTCGGGCCGCGACCGGCGCACGCTCAGCGCCGCGCGGTACAGCTCCAGCGTCGAGCCGGCGACACCGGTCTGCGCCTCGACGCTCAGCTCGGCCCACGTCGCCGGCTGGGGCAGCCAGCTGCCGCCGCTGCCGAAGCCGTAGGAGGAGCCCTCGCGGGTCCACGGGATCGGGACCCGGCAGCCGTCACGGAAGCCGTCCTGGCCGGCGCCCCGGAAGTACGCCGGGTCCTGGCGCACCTCGTCGGGCAGGTCCACCACGTCCGGCAGGCCCAGTTCCTCGCCCTGGTAGACGTACGCGGAGCCGGGCAGGGCCAGCATCAGCAGGGTGGCCGCGCGGGCGCGGCGCAGGCCCAGCTCGCGGTCGCCCGCGGTGCGGATCTGGGTGCCGAGGCCGGGCGGGTTGGCGAACCGGGTGGCGTGCCGGGTGACGTCGTGGTTGGACAGCACCCAGGTGGCCGGGGCGCCGACCGGGCGCATGGCCTCAAGGGTGCGGTCGATGACCTCGCGCAGCTCGGCCGCGTCCCACTCGGTGCTCAGGTACTGGAAGTTGAAGGCCTGGTGGAGTTCGTCGGGGCGGACGTAGCGGGCGGTGCGCTCGACGGTCGGCGTCCACGCCTCCGCCACGAAGATGCGCTCGCCCGCGTACTCGTCCAGGATCGTGCGCCACTGCCGGTAGATGGCGTGCACGCCGTCCTGGTCGAAGAACGGCATGACATCGTTGCCCAGCAGTTTGAGCTGGTCGTGGGAGCCGAGGTCGGGCAGTCCGTCGGCCTTGACCAGGCCGTGGGCGACGTCGATGCGGAAGCCGTCCACGCCCATGTCCAGCCAGAAGCGGAGGATGGAGCGGAACTCGTCGCCGACGGCGGGGTGGTTCCAGTTGAAGTCGGGCTGCTCGGGGGCGAAGAGGTGGAGGTACCACTCGCCGTCCGGGACCCGGGTCCAGGCCGGGCCGCCGAAGATGGACTCCCAGTCGTTGGGCGGCAGCTCGCCGCTCACGCCCTTGCCGGGGCGGAAGTGGTAGCGCTCGCGCAGCGGGGAGCCGGGGCCCTCGGCGAGGGCGCGCTTGAACCACTCGTGCTGGTCGGAGGAGTGGTTCGGGACGAGGTCCACGATGATGCGCAGGCCCAGCTCGTGGGCGTCGCGGATGAGCGCGTCGGCGTCGAGCAGGTTGCCGAACATGGGGTCGACGGCACGGTAGTCGGCGACGTCGTAGCCGGCGTCGGCCTGCGGGGAGGCGTAGAAGGGGCTGAGCCACACGGCGTCGACGCCGAGGTCGCGCAAGTACGGGAGTCGGGAGCGTACGCCTTCCAGGTCGCCCATGCCGTCGCCGTTGCTGTCGGCGAAGCTGCGCGGGTAGACCTGGTAGATGACCGCGTCCCGCCACCAGTCGCGGCGGTCGGCGACGGTGGCGGCGCAGTGGCGGGCCGGTGCGGCAGGGTGCTGCTGGCTCATGGCGTCCTTGATGCGTAAGGGATTTCGGGTCATGGCGTGGGTGCGCGGCAGGCCGGGGGCTTCTTGCGAGGCGGGCCGCGGTGATTGCGGGGTCGGATGGACACCGCGGCCCGCCTACCCGCGCGGTGAGGCGCGGGAGTCTCTCCGGTGGGCGTCAGCCCTTGGTGCCGCCGGCGGTGAGGCCGGTGACGAGGTTCTTCTGGACGAGGTAGAAGAAGACGGTCACGGGTATCGCGATCAGCACCGCGGTGGCGGCCATGTAGTTCCACTGGGCGTCGTGCTCGCTGACGAAGGTCTGCAGGCCGACGGCGAAGGTGTACTTGGAGTCGTCCAGCAGGAAGGTGGTCGCGAAGGCGACCTCGCCGACGGCGGTGATGAAGGTGTAGAAGGCGGCCACGGCCAGGCCCGGGCGGGCCAGCGGGAGGATGAGCCGGAAGAAGGTGCCGAAGGGGGTGAGCCCGTCCACGCGTCCGGCCTCGTCGATCTCGAAGGGGATGGTGTCGAAGTAGCCCTTGAGCAGCCAGGCGCTGTACGGCACGGCGGTGGTGGAGTTGATGAGGATCAGCGACCAGTAGGTGTCGATGAGGCCGAGTTCGCTGAAGATCTCGTACATCGGCACGATCAGGATGGCGATCGGGAAGGCCTGCGTGAGCAGCAGGACCCACATCAGCTGCTTGTAGCCGGGGAAGCGCATGCGGGAGACCGCGTAGCCGGTGGTGGCGGCGACGAGGACACCGATGACGGTGGTACCGAGGGCCACGATCATCGTCGACTTGAACCAGTCGAAGAAGCCGGTGTGCTGCAGCACGAAGCTGTAGTTGGAGAACGTCGCCCTGCCCGCGATCCGGGCCGGGTGCAGGTAGTCCTCCTTGTCCGGGCCGAGGGACAGGTAGAACAGCCAGGCCACCGGGGCCAGGGCGATGAGGCTCGCCACGACGAGGCCGCCGTGCAGCAGGGCGGCGCCCGCCGGGCCGCGCTCGCCGCGCCGGCGGACGCGGCGCCGGGGCGCGGGTGCGGGGGCCGGGGCGGTCTCGGTCTTGTCCAGGGTGGTGGTGCTCATGGCGGCGGCTCCTGCGGCGTCAGACGGCGAGCTGGTCATTGCGCTTCAGCCAGCGGAAGTAGAAGGAGGTGAAGACGGTGAGGATCGACAGCAGCAGCACGCCGTAGGCGGCGGACTGGGCGAAGTCGCGCGGCTGCTGGCCGAAGCCCAGTGCGTAGGCCCAGGTGACGAGGATCTGGGCGTCCGGGGCGGAGTTCTTGCCGAACAGCAGGAAGATGATGACGAACTGGTTGAACGTCCAGATGATGCCGAGCAGGACGACGGTGGAGCTGACCGAGCGCAGACCGGGCAGGGTGACGTGCCGGAAGCGCTGCCAGGCGGTCGCGCCGTCCATCTCGGCGGCCTCGTAGAGGGAGGAGTCGATCGACTGCAGGCCGCCGAGCAGGGACAGCATCATGAACGGCACACCGCACCAGGTGTTGACCATGATCGCGGCGAACCGCTGCCAGAAGGTGTCCTCCAGCCACTCGGGCTGGGGCAGGTGGAGCGCGCCGAGGATCTGGTTGAGCACGCCGGAGTCGGCGAGCATGATCCGCCAGGAGAAGACGGTGACGAAGGTCGGCACGGCCCAGGGCAGGACGAGCAGCAGCCGGTAGACGGTACGGCCGCGCAGCTTCTGGTTGAGCATGAGGGCGAGGCCGAGGCCGATGGTGTAGTGCAGGGCCACACAGGCGGCCGTCCAGAACACGGTCCACAGGAAGTGCGACCAGAACCGGTCGTACGCCGTCGGGCCGAACAGGATGTCCTGGTAGTTGTCGAGGCCGATGAACTTGTAGGTGGCGTCGATGTGGTTGACGCCGATCGTGCGCGCCGAGTTGAGGCTGTTGGCGTCGGTGAGGGTGAGGTACAAGCCCCGGGCGAGCGGGTAGCCCACGAGGACGCCGAGCACGACGACCACCGGGGCGATCATCGCGTAGGCGTACCAGTATTTCTGGAAGCCGTTCCTGATGCGCTGCCCCAGCCCGGGCCGAGGCGCGCGGTCACCGCGGCGCTTGCGGGTCGCGCGGTCGATGGCGACTGTCATGGTTCGACACCTTCAATGGTTCAAGGAGTTGGGCTGGGCACAGGGCGGTGGCCGCCGGATCCTTCCCCCCCTTCTCATACCGGGAGGATCCGACGGCCACGCGGGCTCACTTGCTGAAGTCCTGCACGAGCTTGGAGATGGCCAGCTCGGCGTTGCTCAGGCCCTTGTCCAGCGACTCCTTGCCGCTGGCGACCTTAGGCAGCTCGGTGTCGAGCGGACCCCACAGGGAGCTGTACTCGGCGAGCGCCGGGCGGGGCTGGGCGGCGGCGAGGACGCCCTGGTAGCCGGCGATGCCGGGGTCGGCCTTGACCTTGGCGGTGTAGGCGTCGGAGCGGGTGGGCAGGGTGGAGTTCTTCTCGGCGATGGTCTCCTGGGACTGCGCCGAGGTCATGAACTTCACGAACTTCAGGGCCGCTTCCTGGTGGGCCTTGTCCGAGCCGGCGTAGACCGAGAGGTTATGGCCGCCGGTCGGGGCGCCCGCCTTGCCGGCGGAGCCGGCCGGGACGGTGGCGATGCCGAGGTTGGACTTGTCCTTGAAGGCGCTGCCCTTGTAGAAGTTCGTGATCTCCCAGGGGCCCTGGATGATCGCGGCGACCTTGCCGTTGACGAACGCGTCCTGGATGTGGGCGTAGGCGTCGGCGGTGGCGTCGGCCTTGTGCAGGCCCTTGCCGGAGAACAGGCTCAGCCAGGTGCCGTAGCCCTTCTTGGCGGCGGCCGAGTTGACGGTGATCTTCTTGGCGGCGACGTCGACGGTGTCGGCGCCCTCGCCGTAGAGGAAGGTCTGGGCGTAGTAGGCCTGGGTGGAGCCCCAGTAGCCGTCGACCTTGGCCTTGTCCTTGATCTTGGCGGCGTCGGCCTTCAGCTCGTCCCAGGTCTTGGGGGCCTCGGTGATGCCGGCCTTCTTGAACAGGGCCTTGTTGTAGACCAGCGCGAGGGTGTCGGTGACCAGCGGGACGCCGTAGGTCTTGCCCTCGTACTGGGCCTGCTTGATCAGGTTCGGCTCGAACTTGCCCTGGTCGGCGAGGGCCTCGGTGCCGTCCAGCGGCAGGAAGAAGCTCTTCTTGGCGAAGGCGGGGGTCCAGCCGACCTCGGAGCGCAGCACGTCGGGCGCGCCCGTGGCGCCGGCCGCGGTGTCGAACTTGTTCTGCGCCTGGTCGAAGGGCACGTTGACGTACTTGACCTTGATGTTCTTGTTGGCGGCCTCGAACTGCTTGACCAGGGCCTTGTACGTCGGCGCCTCATTGGTGGCGTTGGAGGTGTCCCACCAGGTGATGGTGACCGGGCCGTCCGACTTCCCGCTGTCGCTCCCGCCGCACGCCGTCGCCGTCAGGGCGAGGGACGCCACCAGCGCGGAGGCCGCTATGCCACGCCGCATGAGTTCTCCTTGAGGGTTAAGCCCGAGTGGTACAGGGGGCGGAGCAGGTCCGCCCCTGCGACTTGCCGACTGCGCCGTTGCCGCGGCCGGGCGACTGGGAACGTAACAGCGATGTAAGCGTTGCGAAAGACCTTGCAGAAAAAAAGTGCAAGAGGACACGATGGTTACCCGGCCGTGACCGGGCCTCGACCGCGACGCAACCCAGTGGTGAAGGCGCTGAGCGGCGAGGACGACACTTGTGCAAGACTCTGCAAGCTCTTGCCACCATGATTCCGAGGGAGCGCGATGACGCAGCAACCCACGGCAGGCCGTGCGCCCGCCCGCGCCCGGCGTCCGGCCGGTGTGCAAGGGGACATACGACCGGTACAGTCCGGTGCCGTGACCACACGGCTTGCCGACATCGCTGCGCAGGCGGGGGTGAGCGAAGCGACCGTCAGCCGGGTCCTCAACGGGAAGCCGGGCGTCGCCGCCACCACCCGTCAGTCCGTGCTCGCCGCGCTGGACGTGCTCGGCTACGAGCGCCCGGTGCGGCTGCGGCAGCGCAGCGAGGGCCTGGTGGGCCTGATCACGCCGGAGCTGGAGAACCCGATATTCCCGGCCCTGGCCCAGGTCATCGGCCAGGCGCTGACCCGCCAGGGCTACACGCCGGTGCTCGCCACGCAGACCCCGGGCGGGTCCACCGAGGACGAGCTGACCGAGATGCTGGTGGACCGCGGGGTCGCCGGGATCATCTACGTCTCCGGGCTGCACGCGGACACCACCGCCGACATGCAGCGCTACGAGCGGCTGCGGGCGCAGGGCGTGCCGTTCGTGCTCGTGGACGGGTTCTCGCCGAAGGTGCAGGCGCCGTTCATCTCCCCCGACGACCGGGCCGCGATGACGCTCGCGGTGACGCATCTGGTGTCGCTGGGGCACACCCGGATAGGGCTCGCGCTCGGGCCCAAGCGGTTCGTGCCCGTGCAGCGCAAGATCGAGGGTTTCGTCCGGGCGATGCAGGACCAGCTGGGGCTCCCCGCCGAGACCGTCGAGACCGAGCTGATCCAGCACTCGCTGTATACGCTGGAGGGCGGTCAGGCGGCGGCGACGGCGCTGATCGAGCGGGACTGCACGGCGGTGGTCTGCGCCAGCGACATGATGGCGCTGGGTGCGATACGGGCGGCCCGGCAGCGGGGTCTTGAGGTGCCCCGGCACGTGTCGGTGGTCGGCTTCGACGACTCCCCGCTGATCGCCTTCACCGACCCGCCGCTGACCACGGTCCGCAAGCCGGTCCCGGCGATGGGGCAGGCGGCGGTGCGCACGCTGCTGGAGGAGATCGGCGGGACACCGGCGCCGCACAGTGAGTTCGTGTTCATGCCGGAGCTGGTGGTGCGTGGTTCGACCGCTTCGGCACCGCATGTCCTCCGTACGTCGTAGAAGGTGCGCTGCGGACCCAACCTTGGGATGATCGGCCGAGGAAGCCTTTTCTGGCAGACTCTGTGCCTATGAGTGACTCGACCGTGACAGAGCCGGAAGGTCGCGAGGAGGTGGCCGTTCCGCGGACCGACACGGGCGAGGGCAGAGGGGGTCCTCTGGACCGGCTGCGACGCCCGCGCCGGCCTCGGCTGTGGTTCGAGATCCTTCTGATCGCGGTGAGTTACTGGACGTACTCACTGATCCGCAACGCCGTGCCGGAGCAGCGGGGCAAGGCGCTGCGGAACGCGGACTGGATCTGGCGCGTCGAGCACGGGCTGGGCGTCGCCGTGGAGCAGTCGGTCAACCACGCCGTGAACTCGGTGCCTTGGCTCATCGTCGGGATGAACTACTACTACGCCACCCTGCACTTCGTCATCACGCTCGGTGTGCTGGTGTGGCTGTACCGGTGGCATCCCGGCCGGTACGCGGCGACCCGGCTGGTGCTGTTCGCGACCACGGGCGTGGCCCTGGTCGGCTACTACCTGTTCCCGCTCGCCCCGCCCCGGCTGATGCGCGGGGGGCATTTCGTGGACACCGTGATGGTGCACCACACCTGGGGTTCGATGGCCTCCGGCGACCTCAAGCACATGTCGAACCAGTACGCGGCGATGCCGTCGATGCACATCGGCTGGTCGCTGTGGTGCGGGGTGACGATCTTCGCGCTGGCGTCGGTGCCCTGGGTGCGGGTGCTGGGGCTGCTGTATCCGACGGCCACCCTGCTGGTGATCGTTGCCACGGCCAACCACTTCTGGCTGGACGCGGTGGGCGGAGTGCTCTGCCTGTCCTTCGGGTTCACGGTGGCCCGGGTCTGGTACGGCAGCCTGCCGTACCGGCTGCCGAGGGTGGTGCCGGCCCGGGCCCCCGCGCCGGCTCAGGCCCTGTCGCCGTAGAACAGCTCCTCCACCACCGTGCGCGCCCGGCGGGTGGTCCGGCGGTACGCGTCCAGCATGTCGCCGGCGTGCCCGGCGCCGTAGCCCAGGTAGCGGCCGACGGCGGCCAGCTCGCGAGGCTCGGTGGGGAAGGTGTCCCCGGCCCGGCCGCGGACCAGCATGACGGCGTTGCGCACCCGGGTGGCCAGCACCCACGCCTCGTCCAGGATCTCCGCGTCCACGGCGGACAGCAGCCCGGCCTCCCGGGCGGCGGCCAGGGCCTGGCGGGTGCGGGTGGTGCGCAGGCCGCCCTCGCGGTGGGCGTGGCGCAGCTGGAGCAGCTGGACGGTCCACTCGACGTCGGACAGGCCGCCCGGGCCGAGCTTGGTGTGCAGCTTGGGATCGGCGCCGCGCGGCAGCCGCTCGGACTCCATACGGGCCTTCAGGCGGCGGATCTCCCGGACGGCGTCGTCCGTGAGGCCCTGCCGGGGGTAGCGCAGCGGGTCGATCAGTTCCATGAAGCGCCGGCCCAGGTCCTCGTCGCCCGCGAACGGCTCGGCCCGCAGCAGCGCCTGGGACTCCCAGACCAGGGACCAGCGGCGGTAGTACGCCTCGTACGACTTCAGGGTGCGCACCAGCGGGCCCGACTTGCCCTCCGGGCGCAGGCCGGCGTCGATGAGCAGCGGCGGGTCGGCGCTGGGCAGCTGGAGCAGCCGGCGCATCTCGGCGACGACCTTGCCCGCGGCGGCGGACGCCTCGTGCTCGTCCACACCGTCCTGGGGTTCGTGGACGAACAGCACGTCGGCGTCGGAGCCGTAGCCCAGCTCGTGGCCGCCGAAACGGCCCATCCCGATGATCGCGAACCGGGTGGGCAGGGTGTCGCCCCAGCCGTCCCGGACGACCGCGCGCAGGGTGCCGGCGAGGGTGGCGGCGGTGAGGTCGGAGACGGCCGCGCCGACCCGGTCCACCAGGGCGCCCTGATCGGCCTCGGCGGGGCTGGTCTCGGTGCCGTAGGAGCCGACGATGTCGCCGGCGGCGGTACGGAACAGCTCGCGGCGGCGGACGCCGCGGGCCGCGGTGACGCCCTGCGCGGCGTTCTCCGCGCGGCCCACGGCCGCAAGGATCTCCTGCTCCAGCTGGGCGCGGTCGCGGGGGGCCAGGCCACCGCCCTCGGCGGCCGGGCCCGCGCCGGTGCCGTCGCCGAGGAGGGCCACCGCCTCGGGGGCGCGCATGAGCAGGTCGGGCGCGAGGCGGCCCGCCGACAGGACCCGGGCCAGGTTCTCCGCGGCTGCGCCCTCGTCGCGCAGCAGGCGCAGGTACCACGGGGTCTTGCCGAGCGCGTCGGAGACCTTGCGGAAGTTCAGCAGGCCGGCGTCCGGGTCGGCGGAGTCGGCGAACCAGCCGAGCAGGACCGGCAGGAGGGTGCGCTGGATCGCCGCCTTGCGGGTCACGCCGGAGGCCAGGGCCTCCAGGTGGCGCAGGGCGGCGGCCGGGTCGGCGTAGCCGAGGGCCTCCAGGCGTTCGCGGGCCGCCTCGGCGCTGAGCCGGGCCTCGCCGGGGGCGAGCTGGGCGACCGCGTCGAGCAGCGGACGGTAGAAGAGCTTCTCGTGCAGCCTGCGGACGACGCCGGTGTGCCGGCGCCACTCGCGGTTCAGCTCCGCGACCGGGTCG
The DNA here is from genome assembly GCF_040645635.1 of Streptomyces sp. NPDC046727. Classification (NCBI taxonomy): domain Bacteria; kingdom Bacillati; phylum Actinomycetota; class Actinomycetes; order Kitasatosporales; family Streptomycetaceae; genus Streptomyces; species Streptomyces sp. NPDC046727. Next base: position 68,808 of record NZ_JBEYYR010000031.1, on the reverse strand, counting down.
GTGCGCAGGCCCAGGGAGCGGCCGAGGCGCCGCTGGTCCGCCTCCGCCACCGGGACGAGGTGGGTGCGGCGCAGCCGGTACAGCTGGATGCGGTGCTCCATGGAGCGCAGGAAGCGGTACGCCTCGTCCAGGCGGGCGGCGTCCTCGCGGCCGACGTAGCCGCCGGCGGCGAGGGCCTGCAGGGCGTCCAGGGTGGTGCCGCTGCGGAGGGCGGGGTCGGTACGGCCGTGCACCAACTGGAGGAGCTGGACGGCGAACTCCACGTCGCGCAGGCCGCCCGGGCCCAGTTTGAGTTCGCGGTCGATCTCGGACGCGGGGATGTTCTCGACCACGCGGCGGCGCATCTTCTGGACGTCCGCCACGAAGTTCTCCCGCTCCGCCGCCGTCCAGACCATGGGTTCCAGCGCGTCGACGTACGCCCGGCCGAGGTCCGCGTCCCCGGCCACCGGGCGGGCCTTGAGGAGGGCCTGGAACTCCCAGGTCTTCGCCCAGCGTTGGTAGTAGGCGAGGTGGCTGCTGAGGGTGCGGACGAGGGGGCCGTTGCGGCCCTCGGGGCGGAGGTTGGCGTCCACGGGCCAGATGGAGCCCTCGACCGTCGTCTCGGAGCAGATCCGCATCAGGTGTGAGGCGAGTTTCGTCGCGGATCTGAGGGCCTGGGGTTCGGGGGTGCCGCCGGCCGGCTCCGCCACGAAGATCACGTCCACGTCCGAGACGTAGTTCAGCTCGTGGCCGCCGCACTTGCCCATGGCGATCACCGCGAGACGGCAGGCGGCGGTGTCCTCGGGTGCGGCGCGTTCGGCCAGGGCCAGGGCCGTGCGGAGGGTGGCGGTGGCCAGGTCGGCGAGTTCCGCGGCCGTCTGGGCGACGTCCGTGGTGCCGCAGACGTCGCGGGCGGCGATGGAGAGCAGGCAGCGGCGGTAGGCGACGCGGAGGCCGACCGGGTCGGCGGCGTCGGCCAGGCCGCGTTCGAACTCCGTGACGCCCGGGTGGAGGTCCTCCGGCTCGTACATGACCAGGGCCTGCCAGTCGCTGGGGTGGCGGGCCAGGTGGTCGGTGAGGGCGGCGGAGGCGCCGAGGACGCCCAGGAGGCGGTCGCGCAGGGGCTTGGCCGCGATGAGGGTGTCCAGCAGGGCGCGGTGGGCGGTGGGGTCGGGCTGGGCCTCCAGGAGGCGGACCAGGCCGTGCAGGGCGAGGTCGGGGTCGGCGGTGGCACCCAGGGCCTCCAGGAGGACCGGGTCGTCGCGGACGGGGCCCAGCTCGGGGCCGTCCAGGAGACGCTCGGCCGCGGAGGGGTCCGTGAAGCCGTGTCGCAGCAGACGGGTGAAGGTACTGCTCCTGCGCCCCGGCGTCATCTCCGCGGCCTCCCCTCGGATCTTCAGTCGTCCTGGCCAGAGCCTAACCGGAGGGGGCGGGAGTGGGGGTGATGGCTTGGGTGGGGGTGGCTTGGGCGGGGGGGGGTGGCTTGGGTGGGTGCGTTGCGGTGTGTGGGTGCGTTGCGGTCCGTGGGCGCCTTGCGGTGCGTGGGCGCCTTGCGGTGCGTGGGCGCCTTGCGCCTGCGGTGCGTTGTGGAGTCGGTGCCGCGCCGGGCAGTGTCCGTCCTCGGTCCGGCGCCCTGTCCGCGGTGCGTTGCCGGAGTTCGCGCCGGCCGCTGCGGGCGGACACCGCCCGGCACGTCCCCTTCCCGCCGTACGCGGCTGCTCCGTTCGTTCATCGCCTCTTCACCCGTGAGGTTGGCCGGCGTGGGGCCGGGGAATGTTGGCGTGTGCATGCTCTGTCCGCACCGCCAGCCGTCCATCCTTACCCGGAGGTTGATGTGTCCGGCAGTTCCGTGTATCGCCGTGCCCGCGCCGTCGTGGCGTCCGCGGCGGCCCTCGCCGCAGCCGCCGTCGGGCTGTGGACCGGGCTCGGCGAGGGGTCCGCGCACGCCGCGGGCGCCGTCCCCAGCCCGGACCACGTCGTCGTCGTGGTCTTCGAGAACCATGCCTACAGCCAGGTCATCGGTTCCTCCAGCGCGCCGTACATCAACTCGCTGAAGACGGGAGGTGCCAATCTCACCCAGTCGTACGCCGAGACCCATCCGAGCCAGCCGAACTACTTCGCGATGTTCTCCGGCTCGACGCAGGGCATCACCGACGACAGCTGCTACACCCCGGGCTTCTCGTCGGCGCCCAACCTCGCCTCCGAGCTGATCGCCGCCGGGCGCAGCTGGGCCAGCTACAACGAGTCGCTGCCGAGTCAGGGGTCGACCACGTGCAGCAGCGGGAACTATGCCCGGAAGCACAATCCGTGGTTCGGGTTCAGCAATGTGCCGACGTCGAGTGCCAAGACGTTCGCGCAGTTCCCGACCGACTACACGACGCTGCCGCAGCTCTCGTTCGTCGTGCCGAACCTGTGCAGCGACATGCACGACTGCTCGGTGTCCACCGGTGACACCTGGCTGAAGAACAACCTGGGCGCCTACGCGACCTGGGCCAAGACCCACAACAGCCTGCTCGTCGTCACCTTCGACGAGGACAACCGGCTGAGCGGGAACCGGATTCCGACGGTGCTCTACGGGCAGCCCGTGACCGCCGGGTCCAGCTCCTCGACCACGTACAACCACTACGACCTGCTGCGCACCCTGGAGGACACCCAGGGTCTGACGACGCACGCGGGCAACGCGGCCTCCGCCAAGGACATCACCGGCGTCTGGGCGTCCTGACGTGTACGTAGCGGACAGCCGTGCGTCCGCTCATGGTGCCGTCCGGCCTCGTGCCGGGCGGCGCCGTGCCGCGGTCGCGCCCACGGTGCTCGCGCTGGGGACGGTGAGCCTGGTCACCGACGTGTCGTCGGAGATGGTGACGGCGGTGCTGCCGCTGTACCTGGTGACCGGGCTGGGCCTGTCCCCGCTGGGCTTCGGACTGCTGGACGGGATCTACAACGGGTTCTCGGCGCTCGTACGCCTCGTGGGCGGGCACTTCGCCGACCGGGGCGGCGGGCGGCACAAGTGGGTGGCCGGGCTGGGGTACGGCATCTCGGCCGTGTGCAAGCCGCTGCTGCTGGCGGCCCACTCGCTGACGCCGATCGGGGTCGTGCTCGCCGTCGACCGGACGGGGAAGGGGCTGCGGACGGCTCCGCGCGACGCGCTGATCTCCCTGTCGAGCACGCCCGAGACGCGGGGGCGGGCGTTCGGGGTGCACCGGGCGATGGACACGGCCGGGGCGCTGCTCGGGCCGCTGGTGGCGTTCCTGATCCTGCGGGCCACCGTGGACGGGTACGACGCGGTGTTCACCGTCAGCTTCTGTGTCGCGGTGCTGGGCGTCCTGGTGCTGGTCCTGTTCGTGCCGGGCGGGCGGCGTGACGCGGTGCGGGACGAGCGGCCGACGGTCCGTGCGGCTCTCACCCTGCTGCGCGGCCGTGACCTGCGCCGGATCACCGTCTGCGCGTTGCTGCTGGGCCTGGCCACGGTCAGCGACTCCTTCGTCTACCTGCTGCTCCAGCGCCGGCTGGGCGTGCCCGACCGCTGGTTCGCGCTGCTGCCCCTGGGGACGGCCGCCGCGTTCCTGCTGCTGGCGGTGCCGCTCGGCCGGCTCGCGGACCGGGTGGGCCGCTGGGCCGTCTTCCTGGCCGGTCACGGCGCGCTGCTCGCCGTGTACGTCCTGCTGCTCACCTCGTGGCACGGTCCGGGCCTGCCGTACCTCGTGCTCGCCCTGCACGGCGGCTTCTACGCGGCCACCGACGGGGTGCTGATGGCCGCCGCCTCGGACAGCGTGCCTCAGACGCTGCGTTCGTCGGGGCTGGCCGTCGTACAGACCGGGCAGGCGCTGACGCGGTTCGCCTGCTCGCTGCTGTTCGGCGCGGCCTGGACGGTGTGGGGCGACCGGGCGGCGCTCGCGGGGGCGGCGGTGGCGCTGGCCGCGTGTGCCGCGTTCTCCCTCACCCTGCGCCCGAAAAGGACGGTGCCCGCATGACCGTACGCAATCGAGTGCTGATCCTGGTCTCGGCCGTCGCCGTGCTGGCGGCGGTCGGGCTCGCCTCCGTGCTGCACGCGTCCGCGCGGGCGGACCGGCGTGACCACGAGCAGGCGGGCGGGCCGCGCGTCACGTCGGGGAAGGTGACGCTGACCGGGTCCGGGCGGCTGGTCTTCCGGAACATGGCGTGGGGGCCGCACCGGGACGAGCTGACGTCCGTACCGGCCGGCGATCCGTCGGGCCCGCGTACCGCCTCAGGACTCAAGTGCCTGCGGTTCCACGCCGCTTCGGGCACCGGAGTGTGCCTGCAGGCCGTGCACGGGCCGGTCTCGGACACCTACCGCGCGGTGATCCTGGACGCGCGTCTGCGGACCGTCGACCGCTACGACGTGCCGGGCATCCCTTCCCGGGCGCGGGTCTCCCCCACCGGGCACTTCGCCGCGTGGACGGCGTTCGTGGGCGGTGACTCGTACGCCGGGACGGACTTCTCCACGCGCACGGCGATCGTGGACACGCGCAGCGGTGCGCTGATCCCGTCGCTGGAGGCCTTCCGGATCGTGCGGGACGGGCGTCCGTACCGGGCCGCGGACGTCAACTTCTGGGGCGTGACGTTCGCGGACGACGACCGCACGTTCTACGCGACGCTCGCCACGAAGGGGCGGACCTACCTGGTCCGCGGCGACCTGCGCGACCGCACGGTCACGACCCTGCACACCAACGTGGAGTGCCCGTCCCTGTCCCCGGACGGCACCCGGGTCGCCTACAAGAAGCGGGTCGAGGGCCTGTCGAAGGACGCGCCCTGGCGCCTGTACGTCCTGGACCTGCGCACGCTGCGGGAGACCCCGCTCGCCGGGTCGCGGAGCGTGGACGACCAGGCGGTGTGGAAGGACACCCACACACTCGTGTACGCGCTGCCCGGGGACTACGGCGCCGATCTGTACGAGGTCCCGGCGGACGGGTCGGGGCGGGCGCGCCTGATCGCCGCGTCCGCGGTCTCACCGGCCTATCTGCCGTGAGGTCCGGTGCTCGGACGTGATCAGCATCACCGACGGGGGCAGCTCGGCGGCGCCCCGGATGCGGTCATCGCCGACCGTGACGCGGACCACGCGCAGCCCGGGCAGAGCCGCGAGCGGTGCGATGTCGATGTCTCCTTCCGCGCTCATGTCCCCCGTGAGCGTGCAGTCGGTCATGCCGGGAAACGCCCGGGGCAGGAGGTGCACCGCCGCCTGGAGGGTCCGGTCGCCGCCGCCACCGACCAGGACGAGCGAGGTGACGTCCGCCAGGACCGTGGCCGACGGCAGTGTCTCCAGCCAGGAGGCGTTGAGCTTGATGTCGGCCAGGCCGGGCATGCGGCTCAGCTCCTCCCAGTCCTCGGCCGAGGCCGGGTTGGACGCGGAGTTGAGGTGGAGCGAGCGCAGGGTGTGGACACCGGCCAGACCCCGCAGGCCGTGCTCGGGCCTCATCTCGCCCTCCAGCCACAGGCTGTGCAGCGAGGCGTGCGCGGGAAGGTCCTCCGGGGACCATGAGCTGCCCGGACGGCCGCGCAGCGTCAGATGCCCCAGTCGGGGCAGCTGTGCGAGCGGGCTCAGGTCGGCATCGGGGCCGGGGCACGTCAGGACGAGGAGTTCCAGCGGGAGTCCGGCGAGCGCGGAGATGTCCGCCAGCGCCGGGCAGTCGTCGATGATGAGCAGGTTCAGGCCGGTCTGCCCGGCCAGGAACCCCAGATCGCGTGCGGAGGCGTTGGCCAGGGTCAGTTCGGTGAGCCTGTTGCGGGAGGTGTACGCGGTGACGGCTTCCATGGAGACGCCGTTGCGGAGGTCCAGGCGGTCCGGCCGGAGGCCCAGGCGGTCCAGCTCGCGCAGCTGTGCGTCGGACTGGATCGTGTAGTCGAGCCCGGCCGGGTCGAGGCGCGTGATGATCTCGTCGGCGTACTGGGTGCAGTCGAAGCGCGACCAGGCCCACATGAGCTGGGCACGGACCGGATGGTAGGGGTGGGCGGCGAACCGGGCCAGGAAGGGCAGGGCGGCGTCGGACTTCACGTGGGACGCGGCGACGACCACATGGAAGGCGGCCAGGTCGTCCAGCTTCTCCGGGCCGGGCAGCAGGCCGAGGATCAGCGGGCCGACCTCTGCCAGGGCGCGGGCCTCCTCCGGGCTCTCCGGCGGGATGAGCGTGGCGGTGCGCCGCTCCACGGCCTCTCTGACGGACGGCGCGAGGGAGGTGGCGTGCTCCAGGCAGGCGGCCGCGAGGAGATAGACGCGCGCCTGGGTCCGTTTGTCGGGGGTCGTGTCACCGAGAGCCAGCAGGGCCCGGAAGATCGTCTCCCGTTCGCGGGGGCGGCCCAGTGCCACCGCCATGCCGATGACGTCCTCCCACTGGTCGTCGGCGGCGTGGCCGGCGAGCAGGCCGAAGTCGCCTTCCTCCACGGCGGCCCGTGCGCCCAGGAAGTCCTGGAAGGTGCGGTGGATGAAGTCCACGGTGTCCGGGGCCGGTTCGCGCAGCAGGCCGCTGCGGTTGAGGAAGTAGCCGAAGACGGCCGGCGCGTCTCCGAGGGCCGCCGCTTCGGGGACCGCCGGCAGGGCCCGGCCGATGATGGTCTCGGCGCGCGACCGGTCCATCTCCGTGCGGCCGTTCTTGATGAGCCAGTAGGCGAGCCGTTGCAACAGATCCAGCTGCGGTTCCTCCCGCAGGTCTGGGACGGCCATGTCGCGCTCGCGGTCACGGCGGCTCAGCAGCATGGACAGCGCGGCCTCGTAGAGGTCCTTGCGGCCCTGCGGGAGATAGCCGTGCCGGTCGCGGTGCAGGGCACAGATCAGCCCGCACATCAGGGGGTTGGTGGCCAGCCGCCCGAGGTCCGGCTTGGTACGGACGGCCGTGAGGAGCTGCTGCTCGTACCGGTCGAGGCCGGCGTCGTCGGTGCCGGTGCGTGCCGCCCGGTGCCACCGTCTGACGAAGGTGGCGATGTCGGCGGGGCTCATCGGGGACAGCGTCAGCTCCGTGAAGTCGTCCTCGGCGAGCCAGTTCTCGGCCACGGCGGGCGGACGGGAGGTGACCAGCCAGCGGTTGCCACCGTCGTAGGTCTCGACCAGGTCCCGCAGCCATGTGCGGGTGCGCTCGCGCTCGGCGTCGGGGACCTCGTCGATGCCGTCGACAAGGATCAGGCCCCGGCCCGCGGCGAGGACCCGGTTCTCCCATCCGGCGGGCTGGCTGCCGGCCAGCGGGCAGCCGACGGCGCTCAGGAAGTCCTTCGGCGCGGGCAGCGCCTCACCGTGCCGGGTGAGGGTGCGCAGCGGCAGCACGAACGGTATGCGGTCCTGGAGATACGCCGTGTGCTCGGGGACGTCCTGCCGGGCGGCCGTGACGGCGAGCCACTGCACGAGGGTGCTCTTGCCCGAGCCGGCCTCGCCGCGCAGCAGAATGCGGGGGCTGTCGGCCAGTGCCTGGTCGGCGGGCCGGTGGCCATGGGCTTCGGACGGCAGACGGTCGGGGAGGCTCCTGAGCAGCTCGACGGCGGTCACGGCGCCGGGGTACGAGTTCGTGACCAGCAGCTGTTGCGTCCTGTCGGTCTTCAACAGGTGGCCCAGTGCCGCACGCAGCGCCCATTCTTCGCCGCGACCGCTCACCCGGTCGGCGTACGTGCGGTGGGCCGACGGGTGGAGAGCCAGGAGCGTTCCGGGCGTCACGTCGGAGTCGACGAGCCCGGCGACCTCCTTGATCCACTCGGCCGCCGCCGACAGAGACGGCTCCGACGGCGTCGCCTCCAGACTGAGGTACGCGACGTCCAGCGGCCATCGCCTCGGCGTGTGGTTGAGGTCGATGCCGTAGATCGTGAGCTTGCCGTGCTTCTTGGCCACGTACGCCAGGTAGTCCCGCTCGAAGGCGGCGTCCTCGCCACCGGGCAGCGGGTTGCGCCGGATCAGCTCGTCCACCTTGGCGGTGAGGGAGTCCAGCGCACGCGTCTGCTCGACCAGCGTGTGGGCGACGAAGGTCGAGCGCTGGGTGAAGAAGTGCAGGATGTGCAGGCACGCCGAGTCGAGCAGGCGCTCGTAGAAGTGGGCGGCGTCCGTGGACAGTTCACGCTCGGGGTGGCGGGCGGCGCGCCGTAGCTCACGGGCGAAGGCCTCGTGGCCGAGGCGGACGGCGTCGAGGTCGGTGAGGGTGAGGTCACCGAGAGCGTGCAGGGTGAGGGAGAGGGCCTCGATGACGGCCTGCCGCTCGTCGCCGGCGACCGCCGGTTCGCCGGTGCGCAGGGCCTGCTCGACCAGCTTGGCGGCCAGGCCACGGAGGTCGGACGCGGTGAGGCTGCGTTTCTCTCCCGTGAAGGAGACGTACCCGGAGATCCGGATCGGTTTGTCGACCAGGCCCGCGCCGGGACCCTCGGTGACGAACAGCTTCTTGATCAGCGGGCCGATGACGGCCGAGGCGAGGCGGATGCCGATGGTCGCGGGTTCCACAGGTGCCCTTCTCTTCGCAACTGCCCCTCGTCACAGTGATCGTAAGGCGTGTCGACCGGGGCGGGGGCCTGTTCGGGCCAAGCCGGGATTCGGGTCAGGCCAGGGTTCGGGTCAAGCCGGGGTTCCGGGTTTCCGTCATCACGGTGATTCGCCGTCCCGGGCTGCCGGGGCTGTGGGGGGACGCGCCGAGACTTTCCGGGGCGGCGGCCGGAGGGTCGCCGGGAAGGCGAGGGTGCGGGATGGCCGACAGCAGGATCCTGGTCGCGGTACCGGAGCATCCGCGCGCCGAGGGCGCCGGGGCCGAGCAGTTGCGGAAGATCCGGGACGCGGTGGAGGCGGACGGCTTCGGGGTGCGCTGGGCGGTCAGCGCCGGGGACGCGGACGCAGTGCTGCGGACCGAGGCGGGGCTGGCCGCGGCGCTGGTCGCCTGGGAGCTGCCCGGGGACGGGTGGACCGCCAAGGACGGTCCCGGGGCCGCGCTCGCCGACGGGGGTTCCGGTGGGGCGGCCGTGCTGCGGCGGATCGGGCGGCGGTTCCGGGATCTGCCGGTGTTCCTGGTCATGGCCGAGGAGGGGGTGCGGGAGCTGCCACTGTGGGTGTCGGAGACGGTCGTCGGGTACGTGTGGCCGCTGGAGGACACCCCGGGGTTCATCGCGGGCCGGATCACCAGCGCCGCCCGCGCCTACCGGGAGGACGTGCTGCCGCCGTTCTTCCGGGCGCTGCGCCGCTTCGACGACGCCCACGAGTACTCCTGGCACACCCCGGCCCACTCCGGTGGCGTCGCCTTCCTCAAGTCGCCCGCGGGGCGCGCCTTCCACGACTACTTCGGCGAGCGGCTGCTGCGGTCCGACCTGTCGATCTCGGTGGAGGAGCTGGGCTCGCTGTTCGAGCACACCGGTCCGATCGGGGAGGCGGAGCGCAACGCGGCCCGGGTCTTCGGCGCCGACCTGACCTACTTCGTGCTGCACGGCGACTCCACCTGCAACCGGCTGGTGGGTCACTTCAGCGTCACCCGTGACGAGCTGGCCCTGGTGGACCGCAACTGCCACAAGTCGGTGCTGCACGGGCTGGTCGTCTCCGGCGCCCGGCCGGTCTATCTGGTGCCCACGCGCAACGGGTACGGCCTCGCCGGGCCGCTGCCGCCGGCCGAGCTGGCGGCGGACTCGATCGCGGCCCGGATCGCCGCGCACCCGCTCGCCGAGGGCGCCGTCTCGCGCGATCCGCAGTACGCCGTGTTCACCAACTCCACGTACGACGGCCTGTGTTACGCCGCAGTGCCGGCCGCGCGGGCGCTCGCGGCCAGCACGCCCCGGGTGCACTTCGACGAGGCGTGGTTCGCGTACGCCCGCTTCCATCCGCTGTACCGGGGCCGGTACGGCATGTCGGTGGACGCGGACGCCTTCCCCGGCCCGGACCGGCCGACGGTGTTCGCGACCCAGTCCACGCACAAGCTGCTGGCCGCGCTGTCCCAGTCGGCGATGGTGCATGTGCGGCCCGCGCCGCGTGCGCCGGTGGAGCACGACCGGTTCAACGAGGCACTGATGATGCACGGCACCACGTCACCGCTGTACCCGATGATCGCCTCGCTGGACGTGGCGACCGCGATGATGGACGGACCGCAGGGCGAGTGGCTGCTGGACGAGGCGGTGACCGAGGCGATCCGCTTCCGGCAGGAGATGGTGCGGCTGGCGCGGCGGGTGGCGAGCGCCGGGGACCGGCCGCCGTGGTTCTTCGGCGTCTGGCAGCCGGAGGAGGTCACCGACCCGGCGACGGGCGAACGGCTGCCCTTCGAGGACGCCCCGCCGGAGCTGCTGCGCACCGAGCAGTCCTGCTGGCTGCTGGAGCCGGGCGCCGCCTGGCACGGCTTCCCGGGGCTGACCGAGGGGCACTGCATGCTGGACCCGGTCAAGGTCACGCTGACCTGCCCCGGCGTCACCGCCACCGGCGAGATGGCCGAGGAGGGCATCCCCGCGCGCGTCCTGACCGCTTATCTGGCCACCCGGAACATCGTGGTCGAGAAGACGGACAGCTACACCACGCTGATCCTGTTCTCCATGGGCATCACGAAGGGCAAGTGGGGCACGCTGCTGGACGCCCTGATGGACTTCAAGGCCCTGTACGACGCCGACGCCCCGCTCGACCGTGTCCTCCCGGAGGCGGTCGCCGCGCACCCGCGCCGCTACTCCGGCCTCACCCTGCGCCAGCTGTGCCGGGAGATGCACGACCAGCTGCGCTCGGCGCGCCTGGTGGAGCTGCTGGACACGGCGTTCCAGCAGCTTCCGGAGCCGGTGCACCCGCCCCAGCACTGCTATCAGCGTCTGGTGCGGGGCGGCACGGAGCGCGTTCGGATCGCCGACGCGGCGCACCGGGTGGCGGCGGCGATGGTCACGGTCACCCCGCCCGGCATCCCGGTCCTCATGCCGGGCGAGTCCACCGGCACGCCCGACGGCCCCCTCCTGCGCTACCTCACCGCCCTGGAGACCTTCGACCGCCGCTTCCCGGGCTTCCGCAGCGAGACCCACGGCGTGACGATCGACGAGGACAGCGGGGACTACGGGATCGAGTGCCTGCGCCGGGAGTGACCCGGAAGCCCGCTCCGACCTGCGTTTACAGCACCGGCAGGTTCTTCCGCAGCTCGAACGCCGTGACCTCGCTGCGGTACTCGTGCCACTCCGCGCGCTTGTTGCGCAGGAAGAAGTCGAAGACGTGTTCGCCGAGGGTGTCGGCGACCAGGTCGCTGCGTTCCATGAGGGTGAGGGCCTCGCCGAGGTTCTGCGGGAGGGGTTCGATGCCCATCGCGCGGCGCTCGGCGTCGGAGAGGGCCCAGACGTCGTCCTCGGCGCCCGGCGGGAGTTCGTAACCCTCCTCGATGCCCTTCAGGCCCGCCGCCAGGAGGAGGGCGTAGGCCAGGTACGGGTTGGCGCCGGAGTCCAGGGAGCGGACCTCGACGCGGGCCGAGCCGGTCTTGCCGGGCTTGTACATCGGGACGCGGACCAGGGCGCTGCGGTTGTTGTGGCCCCAGCAGATGTAGGAGGGGGCCTCGCCGCCGGCGCCCGCCGTGCGCTCGGAGCCGCCCCAGATGCGCTTGTAGGAGTTCACCCACTGGTTGGTGACCGCGGAGATCTCGGCGGCGTGCTTGAGCAGGCCCGCGATGAAGGAGCGGCCGACCTTGGAGAGCTGGTACTCGGCGCCGGACTCGTAGAACGCGTTCCGGTCGCCCTCGAAGAGGGAGAGGTGCGTGTGCATGCCGGAGCCGGGGTGCTCGGAGAAAGGCTTCGGCATGAAGGTCGCCTGGACGCCCTGCTCCAGGGCCACCTGCTTCATGACCAGGCGGAACGTCATGATGTTGTCGGCCGTGGAGAGCGCGTCGGCGTAGCGCAGGTCGATCTCCTGCTGGCCGGGGGCGCCCTCGTGGTGGGAGAACTCCACCGAGATGCCCATGGACTCCAGCATGGTGATCGCCTGGCGGCGGAAGTCCATGCCGACGTTGGTCGGGGTGTGGTCGAAGTAGCCCGAGTTGTCGGCGGGGGTGGGGCGGGAGCCGTCCAGCGGGCGGTCCTTCAGCAGGAAGAACTCGATCTCGGGGTGGGTGTAGAAGGTGAAGCCCAGGTCGGAGGTGCGGGCCAGGGCGCGCTTGAGCACGTAGCGCGGGTCCGCGAAGGACGGGGAGCCGTCCGGCATGAGGATGTCGCAGAACATGCGGGCCGTGCCGGGGGTCTCCGCGCGCCACGGCAGCACCTGGAAGGTGGACGGGTCCGGCTTGGCGATCATGTCGGACTCGTAGACCCGGGCGAAGCCCTCGATGGCGGAGCCGTCGAAGCCGATGCCCTCGTCGAAGGCCTGCTCCAGCTCGGCGGGGGCCACGGCGACGGACTTGAGGAAGCCCAGCACGTCCGTGAACCACAGGCGTACGAACCGGATGTCGCGCTCCTCCAAGGTCCGGAGCACGAACTCCTGCTGCTTGTCCATCTTCCGCTTCCCCATCCTTGCTGGTCAGGCCGCCTGTCCCTGGCACCGCGGGAGGCGGTCGGGCACCTGAGCATCCCACCACAACACCATTTCACGCGCGTTGCGGACCGTGATCGCCCGAGCGTCTTCGCCCTGAACGCCTCTCGTACGGCAGGTGTACTGCGCTCTCGCCCATCTTGCCTGCTCGCACCGACATCCGTAATGGCCGATCCGCTTCCGCCGTGACCGACACCACCCCCGTTGAAATTTGCATCTCAGATGCAAGTTTCCATAGCGTGCCGATCAGCCCGAGTCCTCCGAGGAGTCCCGATGCTGACCGAGCAGTCCGCAGCCACCGTCCGCGCCACCCTGCCCGCCGTCGGAGCGGCCATCGGCGAGATCACCGAGCGCTTCTACACGCGCCTCTTCACCGCCCACCCCGACCTGCTCCGCAACCTCTTCAACCGCGGCAACCAGGCGGCCGGCACCCAGAGGCAGGCCCTCGCCGGCTCGATCGCCGCCTTCGCCACGCACCTGCTGGACCACCCGGACCAGCGGCCGGACGCGATGCTCGCCCGCATCGCCCACAAGCACGCCTCCCTCGGCGTGGCCCCCGAGCAGTACGACGTCGTCCACGAGCACCTCTTCGCCGCCATCGCCGAGGTCCTCGGCGAGGCCGTCACGCCCGAGGTGGCCGCCGCCTGGGACGAGGTGTACTGGCTGATGGCGAACGCGCTCATCGCGATCGAGAAGCGGCTGTACGAGGAGAGCGGCGGCCCGGGCCCGCGCGACTTCCGGGTCGAGGAGCGCATCGAGGAGACCCCGGACGTCGTCACCTTCCGGCTGCGGCCGGCCGACGGGGGCCCGGTGGCCGCCTTCCGCGCCGGTCAGTACGTCTCGGTCGGCGTCACCCTGCCCGACGGCGCCCGGCAGATACGGCAGTACAGCCTGACCGGAGCCCCCGGCGAGGCGGTGCGCCAGATCAGCGTCAAGCGCGTACAGGGCGACGCGACGCCCGACGGCGAGGTCTCGAACCACCTCCACGCGCGCGTGCGCCCCGGCGACGTCCTGGAGCTGTCCGAGCCGTACGGCGACCTCGTCCTCTCCGGCGAGCCGGACACCCCCCTGCTGCTCGCCTCGGCCGGCATCGGCGTGACCCCGATGATCGCGATGCTGGCCGACCTCGCGGCCGGCGGCCACCGTGCCCCGGTCACCGTCGTCCACGGCGACCGCTCCCCCGCCGACCACGCCCTGCGCACCGACCACACTGCCTACGCCGGCAAGCTGCCCGGCGCCTCCGTGCACTTCTTCTACGAGCGCGACGCCGAGCCCGGCACCCGGACCGGCCTGGTCGACCTGGCGGACACCGCCGTCCACCCCGGCACGCGCGCGTACCTGTGCGGCCCGCTGCCCTTCATGCGCGCGGTCCGCGCCCAGCTGATCGAGAAGGGCGCGGCCCCGGCGGACATCCACTACGAGGTGTTCGGCCCGGACCTGTGGCTGGCCCAGGGTTAGCCTCGGCCCTCTCCTGCCGGCCTCCGCGCGATGCCCAGCAGCAGCGGGCCGGTCGGGTCGGCCACGATCTCGGAGAGCGTGACCGGGTCCAGCGCGGCGAAGAACGCCTCCTGGGCCCGGCGCAGGGCCCCGCGGAGCCGGCACCCGGAGTTCAGCGGGCAGGGGGTCGCGCCCTCGCACTCGACCACGTCCCCGTCGCCCTCGAAGGTCCGCACGACCGCGCCCACCGACGCCGTACGCCCCCGCTCCGTGAGCGCCAGGCCCCCGCCCCGGCCGCGGCGGGCGTCGACCAGGCCCAGATGCTGGAGTTCGGCGACGACCTTCGCGGCGTGCGTGTAGGGCACGTCCATGTCGGCGGCGACCTGGCGGGTCGTGGGCGTGGTGCCGGCGGCGACCGCGAGTCGCATCAGGACGCGCAGGGCCAGGTCGGTGGAGCGCAGCAGCCGCATACCGCGAGGGTAGGTAATGCGCATCCTGGCTTCAAATTATCCGCGGACTGTGCCCTACCTACGGAAGTGCCCCCCTCGCGCATTACGATCAGCGAGCGCCACCGTCCACGCCCCTTTCCCCTCCAGAAGGACACGCCTCATGGGTTCCGGCAAGAACAGCAGCACCGCGGCGCGCAAGGCGCGCATCGAGGAGATGCGGCGCGCCGAGCGTGCCCGGGAGCGCCGTAACCGGGTCCTCACCATCGCCGCCAGTGTGGTGGTCGTCGCCGGTCTCGTCGTCGGCGGTGTGGTCCTGGTGAACTCACAGTCGGACAAATCCAACAAGAACGACACGATCGCGAGCGGTGACGCGAAGAACTCCGGGGACTCCGGGGGCTTCACCACCGGCAAGGACGGCGTGAAGACCTGGTCCGGCAAGCTGTCCCGGACGCACGTGACGACCAAGGTGTCGTACCCGATGCACCCGCCGGTCGGCGGCAACCACAACCCGGTCTGGCTGAACTGCAACGGCGACGTCTACACCGAGCCGGTGCAGGACGAGAACGCCGTGCACGCACTGGAGCACGGCGCGGTCTGGGTGACGTACACCGGCAAGGCCAAGAAGTCCGACGTCGACGCGCTCGCGGCGAAGGTGAAGAAGACCCCGTACTCGCTGATGAGCCCGTACGAGAACCAGGACGCCCCGCTGATCCTTTCGGCGTGGGGGCACCAGGTGGCGGTGAAGAGCGCGAAGGACCCGGAAGTGGACAAGTTCTTCGCCACCTACGTGCAGGGGCAGCAGACGCCCGAGCCGGGCGCCTCGTGCACCGGCGGGGTCATGAAGTGAGGCGGCAGCACATCGGCTGGGTCGCCGGGGCCGCGGCGGCGGTGCTCGTCGCGGGCGGCGCGATCACCTACGCGGTCGCCGAGGAAACCGGCTCGGCGGAGACGAAGACGCCGGGCGCGGAGTCGGCCGACGCCGGCTTCGCGCGGGACATGGCCGTCCATCACCAGCAGGCCGTCGAGATGTCGTACATCGTGCGGGACCGCACGAAGGACGAGGAGGTGCGGCGGCTCGCGTACGACATCGCGCAGACCCAGGCCAACCAGCGCGGGATGCTGCTGGGCTGGCTGGACCTGTGGGGGCTGCCGAAGGTGTCGGCCGAGCCGCCGATGACCTGGATGGGCATGGGCGGGATGGCCTCCGGCAAGGACGGCGCGCTGATGCCGGGGATGGCCACGAACACCGACCTGAAGAAGCTCCAGACGCTGAGCGGCAAGCAGGCCGAGGTCTTCTACCTCCAGCTCATGACGGACCACCACAAGGGCGGCATCCACATGGCCGAGGGCTGTGTCGCCAAGTGCACCGTCGGCGTGGAGAAGCGGCTCGCGCAGGGCATGGTCGACGCGCAGCAGTCGGAGATCGAGCTGATGGCCGGGATGCTCAAGGAGCGGGGCGCGCAACCCCGTTCGTAACACCGCCGTAAGGACGAAGCCGCCAAATCGCCCTATGCGGCGGTTACTTGAGCTTCTCTTGACTTTTACGTTCCCCTGGCATGAACGGTTCATCGACAGAGTGGCCCCCATCGTGTGATCCACTCGCCGGCCGACACCGCCGCGGGCCGGCGCGCGCATCCGCGACGTACCGACCACCACTACGTGCATGCGAACCGCATCGCAGGGGGTTCTATGAGATCCAACCGCGCCACCGTGCGCGCCGGTGTGAGCATGGCAGCGACACTGCCCATGATCGCCGGCGCGCTGGCGCTGGGCATACCCGCGGCACACGCTGCGGACAGCCCCGCTCGTGACGTACTGAAGGGCACCAAGCCGCTGTGGGCCACGGCCAAGGCGGACAAGGGCGCGACCCCGGACAGCGCGAAGGTCAAGGCCCGGGTCTACCTGGCCGGCAAGGACGCGGCCGGACTCGCCGCCTACGCCAAGGCGGTGTCCGATCCCAGCTCGCCGCTGTACGGCAAGTACCTGAGCGCCAAGAAGGCGCAGGCGCGCTTCGGCGCCACCAAGGCCCAGGTGGCCGCGGTCACGTCCTGGCTGAAGTCGGCCGGTCTGACCGTCACCGAGGTCACCCCGCACTACGTCGCCGTCTCCGGTGACGTGGCCGCCGCCGAGAAGGCGTTCGGCACGCAGCTGCACAACTTCGCCAAGGGCTCGAAGACGTACCGCGCCCCGGCGCGCACGGCCTCCGTCCCGGCGGCCCTGAAGGGCGCGGTCCTCACGGTCACCGGCCTGGACAGCGCCCCGCACAAGGCGCACCACGACGACCAGCTGCCGCCGCCGGACGCCGTGTTCAAGAACTCGGGCCCGTTCTCGTCGTACTACGGCTCGAACATCGCGACCACGCTCCCGGACGCGTACGGCTCGAAGATCCCGTACGCGGTCAAGGGCTACACCGGCAAGCAGCTGCGCGCGGCCTACGGCGCGGGCACGTACACCGGCCGCGGTGTCCGCATCGCGATCACGGACGCGTACGCCTCCCCGACGATCGCCTACGACGCGGGCACGTACGCCCTCAAGAACGGTGACGCGGCCTGGAAGACCGGCCAGCTGCACCAGGTGCTGCCGAAGAACTACACCAAGACCGAGGAGTGCGGCGCGGCCGGCTGGTACGGCGAGGAGACCCTCGACGTCGAGGCGGTGCACGCGGTCGCCCCGAACGCCGACGTCACCTACGTGGGCGCGTCCTCCTGCTACGACGACGACCTGCTGGACTCGCTCAGCAAGATCGTCGACAACCACCTGGCCGACATCGTCTCCAACTCCTGGGGCGACGTCGAGGCCAACCAGACGCCCGACCTCGCCGCCGCCTACGACCAGGTGTTCCAGCTGGGCGCGGTGCAGGGCATCGGCTTCTACTTCTCCTCCGGCGACGACGGCGACCAGGCCGCGGCCTCCGGGGTCAAGCAGGTCGACACCCCGGCCAACTCGGCGTGGGTGACCGCGGTCGGCGGCACCTCGCTGGCCGTCGGCAAGGGCGAGAAGTACCTGTGGGAGACCGGCTGGGGCACCCAGAAGGCCTCGCTGTCGGCCGACGGCAAGAGCTGGACGAACTTCCCCGGCACGTTCACCTCGGGCGCGGGCGGCGGCACCAGCAAGACGGTGCCGCAACCGTACTACCAGAAGAACGTCGTCCCGAAGGCGCTGGCCACGGCCAACAACGCCGCCGGCAACCGCGTCGTCCCGGACATCGCGGCCATCGCCGACCCGAACACCGGCTTCCTGGTCGGCCAGACCCAGACCTTCCCGGACGGCTCGGAGCAGTACAGCGAGTACCGCATCGGCGGCACCTCGCTGGCCGCCCCGGTGATCGCGGCGGTCCAGGCCCTCGGCCAGGAGGCGCGCGGCGGCAAGGCGATCGGCTTCGCCAACCCGTCGATCTACGCCAAGTACGGCAAGAAGGGCGTCTACCACGACGTCACGGACGACCCGACGGGGTCCGGGCTGGCCGTGGCCCGCGTGGACTTCGTGAACGGCCTGGACGCCTCCGGCGGCCTCGCCACCTCGGTCCGCAGCCTCGGCAAGGACAGCTCGCTGTCTGCAGTGAAGGGCTACGACGACGTGACGGGCGTGGGTTCGCCTGCGGGCGGGTACGTGGAGTCGTTCCGGCGGCGTTGAGTCGCTGATCCGCTGAAGCGGCAGGGGCGTGGGGCGTTGAACGCCTCACGCCCCCGTTGCGTCATGCGGTCTTGAGCGCGGTGATGAAGGGGGTCCAGGCGGTGGGGGTGAGGAGGAGGGCCGGGCCGTCGGGGAGCTTGGAGTCGCGTACGGGGACGAGGCCGGGGATGTTGGGGGCTACTTCGACGCAGTTGCCGCCGTCACCGTTGCTATAGCTGCTCTTGAACCAGAGCGCTTCACTCAAGTCGATCCGGTTGCTTGCCATTTCGGTAATCCTCTGCCGCTGCCTTGATCATGGCGAGGGACGTGTCTGGTGACTGCGCGACGGCCCTGAGCCGATCGTATGCCTTGCGGTACTGCTTCACGAGCGCCGGATCGTCAACGGTGTCCCCACTGTAGGACGCCTCGGTGTAGATCAACGGTGGAGCATCCGGGAAGTCCATGATCATGACGGACGCCACCATCAGGGGATACGCGCCACACTTCCGCGAAACGATCTGCGGAGTGATCCGGCGCCGTTCCGCCAACTGCGCGATGCGGTCAAGCTGCGCGGTCATGTCCTGGGCCGACAGGAGCGGCTCGGTGACCAGCGACTCGTGCAGGATCGCCCAGTACTCCGGGGTGGCGTGGTCATCCTCGAAGAGGCGGGCGCGAGCAAGACGGGCCGTCACTTTCTCCTCGACCCACTCGTCGGAGGCCGCCGGGTGAGCCGACCGGACCATGGCCCGCGCATACGACGCCGTCTGGAGCAGCCCGGGGAACGTGATGGGGCACCACTCCTCAATGGACTCCGCGTACTTCTCCGCCTCCAGGACTTTCTCGAAGTACGCGGCATGCGGCCCCCGCCGCGCCTTCCGCACATCCTCGCAATGCCGCTCGAAGAACCCGTCGGTTCCCAGCACCCGGTCCGCATGCCGAGCCAGGTCGAGCGGCATTCTCCGCTCCCCGCGCTCGATGTCGCTGAGGTAGGTCTTGCCGTAGAAGCTGCCCTCAAGGAACGTTTCCAGCGACAGGCCGGCCGCCTCCCTCTTCCACCGCAGCTCCTTGCCGTAAAAGGTGGGGACGCTCATCGAGCCGTCAATGTCCTTGCCCCGAGCCACCGCTCGCCCTCCTCCGCTGCCCTGGTCGCGAACGCGAAACCTCTTTCACGGTAGCGAGTCCGGCGACACGCTGTGAGCCGTTCGTCACACACCGCACAGAAGGTGGCTGCCGCCCATGCCGGACCACTCCCCCACCGCCTACGACGTGACCCTCTGCGTCGAGGACCTGCGCGCCGCGCTCGCCCTGCACGGCATCACGCTCCCGTCCCTCCGCGTCGACCTGCCGAGCTTGGCAAGTACGTACTGTCCGCCAGCCGGACTGGTCACGCTCGGGAACTGCAACACGGCCACGGCACGCGCCCTGGCCGCCGCGCTGAGGAAGACGGCGGCCGAGTGATGCCCCCGATGGAGTTCCATCTGCTCGCCACGCCGAAGGCGGCACCGGACCTGCGCTACCACCTCCGCGAGCACGAGTACGAGGTCCGCCTGTGCGTAACCGAGTTGCTGACGAACGTGATTGACCACGTCGGCGAGGGCACACCGGTGACCGTCAGGGTCATCGGTACGGCGGATCACGGCCGTACCCGTATCGAGGTGACCGACCCCGACCCGCGCGTGTTGCCCGTCCGCCTCTCCGCCATGGAAACGGAGGAGTCCGGGCGGGGGTTGGCTCTCCTCGACGCGCTTGCCGAGAGGTGGGGCGTGGAGCAGTGGCCGGACCGGAAGACGGTGTGGTGCGAGCTGTGAAGTTGCCGTTGGGCCGCCCGCTTCTTTGGCCAGTGTCGGGCTTCCGCGAGGTGAGTCAAGGGCGCTCCCGTTCCGCTGCGCTCCACTCCCGCGTCGCCTTCGGCGATGGCCCTCCGGGCCACCCTTGACACACCTCGCTCCAGCCCGGGTGAGAAGCGAGCGGGCAGCCCGGGGAAAGTGGCCGGCTGAGGTCCGTTGGCCCCTTGGGTCGGCTGCGTCCGCATCGTGGGGAGGGCGGCGCGTCCGCGCCTCGCCTGCACGCCGGGTCGGCTCAGCGGCATGCGGCCGGTGGGTGGTGCGCGCTCGCGCCTCGCATGGACGCCGGGTGGGATTGGCGGCGAGCGGTGGGTGGGGGGTGGGTGCGCGGGCGCGCCTCGCCAGCACGCCGGGTGGGTTTGGCGGCTGCGGGCTGCGGGTGGGGCGCGGTCACGGGTGGCCTGCACGCCGGGTCGGCTTAGCGGCATGCGGCCGGTGGGGGTGGGTGCGCGGGCGCGCCTCGCCAGCACGCCCGGTGGGTTTGGCGGCTGCGGGCTGCGGGTGGGGCGCGGTCACGGGTGGCCTGCACGCCGGGTCGGCTTAGCGGCGAGCGGTGGGTGGGAGGGTGCGCGGTCGGGCCTCGGATGGAGGCCGCGTGGGTTTGGCGTCTTGCGGCGGTTGGGCGGGTGCGCCACCGCGCCTCGCACGGACGCCGCGCGGGCTTGGCGGCCCGCTGAGGCCGTCCCATCAGCCCCTCACGTCACACGACAGCCGTGATTGGCGGACTTGGGCCACCTTCATCGGCTATCCCTCCTCGCCTGCCTTGGACATTGCCGCCCCCGGCTGGCCCAGATCCGCCAATCCCTCCATGGGAGGCGCCAGTGAGGCCCCATGACGACGAGGGAGAGCCGCCAATCCCACCCGGCGTCCATGCGAGGCCCGACCGCGCCCCACCCGCCACCCGCAGCCGCCGATCCCACTCGGCGTGCAGGCGAGACGGGACCGCGCACCCACCACCCACCGCAAGTCGCCAAGCCCACCCGGCGTGCAGGCGAGGCGAGACCGCGCACCCACCACCCACCGCAAGTCGCCAAACCCACCCGGCGTCCATGCGAGACGCGAGCGCGCACCCCCACCCCCACCCACCGCTCGCCGCCAAACCCACCCGGCGTCCATGCGAGGCGCGAGCGCGCACCACCCACCCGCCGCTCGCCGCCATCCCCACCCGGCGTCCATGCGAGACGCGGCCGCGCACCCCCAGCCCAGGGCACGCACTCGACCCACCCCAGGGCCCGGTGCCGGTCAGGGCCACCGCCTTTCCGGGCCGCTCGCTCGCTTCTCACCCGGGCTGGAGCGAGGTGTGTCAAGGGTGGCCCGGAGGGCCATCGGCGGAGCCGACGCGGGAGTGGAGCGCAGCGGAACGGGAGCGCCCTTGACTCACCTCGCGGAAGCCCGACACTGGCCGAGAAGCGAGCGGCCCAACGGCCACTTCACCGCACCGCCAGCGGCCACACCCTCCCCCTGCCAACAGTCACCCGAAGCGCCCCCAGTGGGCCGGCGGATACCTTGGCGGCTCAGGCAGGTGAGAGAAGCCGTACCGGGGTGAGTCGTGGGTATAGAGCTGGAGTTGCGGGTCAAGCGGGCCGCGCGGGGGAAAGGGCGGCAGCGGGATGTCGTGATCCTTGGTTCCCACGAGCACGGGGACGCGCTCGCCCAGGCCCTGGACGGGGTGGTCCGGGGTCGTCTCGCGCGGGTCGATCCCTACCGGGACACCCGCTTCACCGAGCAGGACGCGGAGGCCGCCCTTCCTGAGGTGGCCGCCCTGGTACGGGAGTGCACCGACCCGGCCCAGAGAGCGGCCCTGCTCGATCTGGCCGAGCTGCTGCGGGCCTGCGCCGCGACGCCGGGGGGCTGTCTCTGGTTCGTCGGCGACTAGGGGCTTCTAGCCGTACCAGCACCCGTACCCGCACCAGTACGCCCACCCGTACCCATGCCCGCCGCCGGCGTCAGTGGTGCAGCGCGCCCGACTCCTCCGGTACGCGTCCCGCAACCACCCGGCCCACCGACGGAGTCGCCCGCCTGCGGTCCACCGCGTACG
This sequence comes from Streptomyces sp. NPDC046727, assembly GCF_040645635.1. Taxonomy (NCBI): domain Bacteria; kingdom Bacillati; phylum Actinomycetota; class Actinomycetes; order Kitasatosporales; family Streptomycetaceae; genus Streptomyces; species Streptomyces sp. NPDC046727. The sequence goes on along the minus strand of NZ_JBEYYR010000031.1, from coordinate 47,019 downwards.
CCACGCTCGCCACGCCCAGGCCCAGGACCGCGAGGGCCGCGCCCGCGAGTGCCGGGGACGTCGTACCGAAGCCGGCCGCGAGGGCCAGGCCGCCGATCCAGGCGCCGCCGGCGTTGGCCAGGTTGAAGGCGGCCTGGTTGGCGGAGGAGGCGAGGGAGGGGGCCGCCGCGGCCTTCTCCATCACCATCAGCTGGAGCGGGGAGCCGGTCACGAAGGCCGCCATGCCGAGGAGGGCCACCGCGAGGGCCGCGCTCCACTCCGCCCACATCAGGAAGGGGAAGAGCACGAGGACGACCGCCAGGGACGCCAGGCCGCCGAAGAGGGTGCCGCGCAGGGAGTGGTCCGCGAGACGGCCGCCCAGCAGGTTGCCGGCGGTCGCGCCCACGCCGAAGAGGGCGAGGAGCAGGGTCACGTTGGTCTCGGCGAAGCCCGCCGCGTCGGTCAGCATCGGCGTCACGTAGCTGTAGGCGGCGAAGAGCGCGCCGAAGCCCGCCACCGTCGTACCGAGGGCCAGCCAGACCGGCACCGACCTCAGGGCGGCCAGTTCGCCGCGCAGGCCCGCCGTAGGAGCGGACGCGTGATCGTGCGGGATGAGGAGGGCGAGGGAGGCGATCGCCGCCACGCCGATCACGCTCACCGCGAGGAACGTCGCCCGCCAGCCGAAGTGCTGGCCCATGAGGGTGGCGGCGGGCACACCGGCGATGTTGGCGACGGTCAGGCCGAGGAACATCAGGGACACCGAGCGGGCCTTGCGCTCCGGCGGGACCATCGCCGTGGCGACGACCGCGCCCACGCCGAAGAAGGCGCCGTGCGGCAGGCCGCTGAGGAAGCGGGCGGCCAGCAGGGAGCCGTTGCCGGGGGCGAGCGCGGAGAGCGCGTTGCCGACGACGAAGAGGGCCATCAGGCCGATGAGCACCGTGCGGCGGGACATCCGGGCGGTGAGCGCGGCCAGCAGCGGGGCGCCGATGACGACGCCCAGTGCGTACGCCGAGACCAGGTGCCCGGCGCTGGGGATGGAGATGTGCAGGTCGTCCGCGACGTCGGGGAGCAGCCCCATCATCACGAACTCGGTGGTACCGATACCGAAAGCGCCGACGGCCAGTGCGAGCAGGGCCAGGGGCATGAAGGGCCTGTGCCTTTCGAAGTAAGAGAGCGGGGTTCCGTGACCAGATTATGTTCAGCTACGGAACAAAGCCTCTCAGGCCCAGTATTCCTGCCGGTTACGAGGACGTGTCCAGCTTCACACGGGCCGCCACCGGCAGGTGGTCGCTGTTCGTCCGCGGCAGCGTCCAGGAGCTCTCCGGCTCGACGCCCTTGACCATGATCTGGTCGATGCGCGCCATCGGGAACGACGCCGGCCAGCTGAACCCGAAACCGCTGCCCGCCGCGCCCTGCGTGGAGCGCAGCTGCGAGGTGACGGCGTTGAGCGAGCGGTCGTTCATCGTACCGTTCAGGTCACCGAGGAGGACGACCTGCTTCAGGGGCTCGTCGGCGATGGCCTCGCCCAGCGCGTCGGCGCTCTTGTCCCGCTGCCGGGCGGTGAATCCGGCCTCCATCTTCACCCGCACCGAGGGCAGGTGCGCGACATAGACCGCGACCGGGCCCCGCGGGGTCGTCACGGTGGCGCGCATCGCCCGCTTCCAGCCGAGCTTGATGTCGACGGCGTGGACGTCGGTCATCGGGTACCTGCTCCACAGCCCGACGGTGCCGACCACCGCGTGGTGCTTGTACGTCGGCGCGAGCGCCTTCTCGTAGACGGGGACGGAGGAGGCCGGCAGTTCCTCCAGGGCCAGCACGTCGGCACCGGACGCGGCGACGTCGGTGGCGGTCGCGGCCGGGTCGGGGTTGTCGGCGTTGACGTTGTGGGTGGCCACCATGAGGTCGCCGAGGTCGCCGCCGCCGCCCGACTTGTCGGTCAGCAGCCCGCCGAAGAGGTTGAGCCACACGATCGCCGGCAGCGTCACGGCGATGAGCGCGGTCGCCGACTTCCGGATCAGACCGAGCACCAGCAACACCGGGACGGCCAGGCCCAGCCACGGCAGAAACGTCTCGGTGAGACTGCCGAGATTGCCGATGACGTTGGGGATGCGGGAGTGCACCAGCATCACCAGGGCGAGCAGCAGGGCCAGTACGGCGAGGACGATGCCGCGACGCCAGACGCGTGGATCGCCCCGCCAGCCGGCGAACAGACGGTGCGCGAGGCGCCGAAGCCGGGATCCCGGTCGCTCGGGCCCCGAGCCGCCGCCCGCCGTCTCCGTCATGTACGCCTGCTGCGCCATACCGTCTGCCTCACTGCCTGCCGTGCACACCGTTCGCCCCCGTGCTCTTCCGACCCTAGGGGATGATCGGCTCCGTTCCCGCCGTCCCATGACGGCCGTACGGAAGACGAGGACGAAGGAAGCCGTGCCGGGAGTTCCTGTCACCCCCGGTGCCGGCGAGGTCTGTGACGAAACGTGCACATTAGTGCTACGAGGCCGTCGAGCTGACGGGTCGTAGGCCCTCCAGGACCGTGTCGACGATCTGCTCCGCCAGCCCCTCGGGCAGCTCGGCGTCGGGGCGCATGACCGAGCGGACGAGCATGGGGCCGACGAACATGTCGTTGGCCAGCTCCAGGTCGACGTCCGCCCGGATCTCGCCGTTCTCCTGCGCGCGGCGCAGCACGTCCAGGGCGACGACGCGCCGGGGCGCTATGACGCTCGCGTGGTAGGCCGCCCAGATCCGGGGGGCGGACTTCATCTGCGCGTACACGTTGTGCAGGATGGCCGACGAACGGCTCATGAGCCCGCGCTGGCGCAGGGCCTCCAGCAGTACGACGAGGTCGTCGCGCAGGGAGGTGCCGGGGAGTACGGGGTCGGGGGGTTCGGCGGCGCGTACGACGTCGACGAACAGTTCCTCCTTGCCGCTCCAGCGGCGGTAGATGGTGGCCTTGCCGACGCCGGCCGTGCGCGCGACCCGCTCGATGGACAGCTCGGCGAGGGGCACGCCCTCCTCCAGGAGCTTCATCACGCCTTCCAGGATGGCGCGTTCCACGGCTTCGCTGCGCGGGCGGCCCCGCGCGGGCGCCTCCGGGCGCGTCCGGCTGTCGGCAAGGCTCACGTCGGTCCGTCCTCTCGCTGTGCTGGGGGAATTGTCCCGCAGCCGCCTCCCTGCCCGGTGGAAGTGACCGGGGACCTCAGTCCCGCGCGGCGACCAGCTCCGCCTCCTTCGCGTCCTGCGGTGCGGCCGGCGGCTTGCCCGGCAGGAACAGCGCGGTGACCACGGCGCCGACCAGCGCGACGCCCGTACCGCACAGGGCGGTGATGTGCATGGCGTGCAGGAACGCGTCGTGGGCGGGCGTGACCAGGGCCTCGCCGCGCGGGCCGAGCTTCTCGGCGATGCCGAGGGTGGCCTCGATGGACTCGGCGGCGGTGTCGCGCAGGCCGGGCGGCAGCGCGCCGAGCTTGCCCTCGATGCCGTTGCGGTAGGAGGTGGCGAGCACCGAGCCGAGGACGGCGATGCCGAGGGCGCCGCCGACCTGGCGGAAGGTGTTGCTGAGCGCGGAGGCGGAGCCGGCCTTCTCGCGGGGCAGGGCCTGCATGATGACGACCGAGGTCGGCGTCATGATGTGCGCCATGCCGGTGCCCATGAGGAAGAAGACGACCTCCAGCAGCCAGATGGGGGTGTCGGCCTCGAAGGTGGCGAACGCGGCCAGCGTCACCGCGATCAGCACCAGGCCGGCGGTGGTGGTGGCCTTGTTGCCGAACCGGTCGACCAGCAGCCGGGCGCGGGGCGCGAAGATCAGCTGGGCGGCGGCGAGCGGCAGCATCAGCACGCCGGACTCCAGCGGGGAGTAGCCGCGCACGCTCTGGGTGTAGAAGACGCCGAAGAACGTGACGCCCATCAGCGCGAAGAAGACCAGCGCGATGGCGCTCATGGCGGCCGAGAAGACCTTGTTCTTGAAGTAGGTGACGTCCAGCGACGGGTGGTCGCTGCGCTTCTCGAAGACGACGAAGGCGGTCAGGACGGCGAGTCCGGCGAGGATGGTGGCCAGCACCTTGGGGTCGGTGAAGTCGGCCAGTTCGCCGCCCTTGATGATGCCGTAGACCAGCAGGACGAGGCCGACGACGGACAGGACCACGCCGACGGGGTCGAGGCGGCCGGGCCGGGGGTCGCGGGAGTCGGGCACCAGCCAGGCCATCAGGGCGAGCGCGACGATCACGATCGGCACGTTGACGAAGAAGACCGAGCCCCACCAGAAGTGGTCGAGCAGCGCGCCGCCGGTGATCGGGCCGATGGCGATGGCGAGGCCGACGCCGCCGGCCCAGATGCCGATGGCCTTGGGCTGCTCCTCGCGTTCGAAGACGTTCATGAGGACGGCGAGGGTGGCGGGCATGACGAAGGCGGCACCGAGGGCCATCAGCGCGCGGTAGGCGATCAGCTGGCCGGGCGAGCCGGACTCGGCGGCGAGCGCGGAGCCGATGCCGAACACGGCGATGCCTCCGAGCAGCACCTTCTTGCGGCCGAGCCGGTCGCCGACGAGGCCGGCGGTGAAGAGCAGGCCGGCGAAGACGAGGGTGTAGGCGTTGATCGCCCACTCGATCTCGCTCTGCGTGGCGCCGAGGCCGGTGGGCGCCGGGGTGGAGATGGTCTTGATGGCGACGTTCAGGATCGAGTTGTCGAGCACCACGATGAGCAGGCTCAGCATCAGCACGCCGAGGATCGCCCAACGGCGCCGGTGCACCGCTTCCGGTATCCGGGAAGGGGCGGGGGCAGGACTTGTCATGTGTTCGAGACTACGATCATTCCGATACGGAACGGTCTCGTATCTTATTTCTTTACCAATGCCTTACACAGCTCGTTCTCGGCCACTGTCGGGGATCACAGGGGCCCCCTCTGGCTCTGTCTGGCACGAGGTGCCACCATGGAGGCGAATCCGGGGACGCCGTAATGGGCGCCTCGAGATGACTGAAGGAGCCATTGCCATGACGCAGCTTCCGGCTGCCCAGACTGTGCAGAACAGGCCCTCCGACGGCAGCAAGGCGCTGTACGGAGGGAAGGGCACCCGCCGCATCACCGTGCGCGACATCGCCCTCGCCAAGGAGCGGGGCGAGAAGTGGCCCATGCTCACCGCCTACGACGCGATGACCGCGTCCGTCTTCGACGAGGCCGGGATCCCGGTGATCCTCGTCGGCGACTCGGCGGGCAACTGCCACCTCGGGTACGAGACGACCGTGCCCGTCACCCTCGACGAGATGACGATGCTGTCCGCGGCCGTGGTCCGCGGCACGCAGCGCTCCCTGATCGTCGGCGACCTCCCCTTCGGCTCGTACCAGGAGGGTCCGGTGCAGGCGCTGCGCTCGGCGACCCGGCTGGTGAAGGAGGCCGGGGTCGGCGCGGTCAAGCTGGAGGGCGGCGAGCGTTCGCACGAACAGATCCGGCTGCTGGTGGAGTCCGGCATCCCGGTCATGGCCCACATCGGGCTGACCCCGCAGTCCGTCAACGCGATGGGCTACCGCGTGCAGGGGCGCGGCGAGGAGGCTGCCCAGCAGCTGCTGCGCGATGCGAAGGCCGTGCAGGACGCGGGCGCGTTCGCGGTCGTCCTGGAGCTGGTGCCGGCGGAGCTGGCCGCCGAGGTGACGCGGGTGCTGCACATCCCGACCGTCGGCATCGGCGCGGGCCCGGAGACGGACGCGCAGGTCCTGGTGTGGACCGACATGCTCGGCCTGACCTCCGGCCGGGTCCCGAAGTTCGTCAAGAAGTACGCGAATCTGCGTGAGGTCATGGGCAACGCGGCGAAGGAGTTCGCGGAGGACGTCGTCGGCGGGACCTTCCCGCTGGAGGAGCACAGCGTCCACTAGCCATTGCGGCAACACCCCGGACAGCCCGCCGATCTTCCCCCGTCGGCGGGCTGTCCCCTTTTTTGCGCCCGCAGTGGTCGTCAGCGTCTTGTCGGTGGCTGTCGGTGGCTGTCGGTGGCTGTCGGCGGCCTGTCGGTGGTTTGTCGGTGGGGCCTGGCACCTTCTTCCCCATGACGCGAATCGACGACAACCCCGCCGGCGGCCGCTCCGCCGTGACCGTACGGGGGCTGGTCAAGCACTACGGCGAGACCAAGGCACTGGACGGTGTCGACCTGGACGTGCGCGAGGGCACCGTGATGGGTGTGCTCGGGCCGAACGGCGCCGGCAAGACCACCCTCGTACGGATTCTGTCCACCCTCATCACCCCGGACGCCGGCCAGGCCGTCGTGGCCGGCTACGACGTCGTACGGCAGCCCCGGCAGCTGCGCCGGGTGATAGGACTGACCGGACAGTACGCCTCCGTGGACGAGAAGCTCCCGGGCTGGGAGAACCTGTACCTGATCGGCCGCCTGCTGGACCTGTCCCGCAAGGACGCCCGCGCCCGCGCCGACGAGCTGCTGGAGCGGTTCTCGCTGACCGAGGCCGCCCGGCGGCCGGCGAGCACCTACTCCGGTGGCATGCGGCGGCGGCTGGACCTCGCCGCCTCGATGATCGGCCGGCCGGCCGTGCTCTACCTGGACGAGCCGACGACCGGACTCGACCCCCGCACCCGCAACGAGGTGTGGGACGAGGTCAAGGCCATGGTCGGCGACGGCGTCACCGTGCTGCTCACCACCCAGTACATGGAGGAGGCCGAGCAGCTCGCCTCCGAGCTGACCGTGGTGGACCGCGGCAAGGTCATCGCCAAGGGCGGGATCGAGGAGCTGAAGGCCCGCGTCGGCGGACGCACCCTGCGCGTCCGCCCGGTCGACCCCCTGGAGCTGGGCCCGCTCGCCACCATGCTGGACGAGCTGGGCATCACCGGACTCGCGGCCACCACCGTGGACGCCGAGACCGGCACCCTGCTGGTGCCGATCCTCAGCGACGAGCAGCTGACCGCCGTGGTCGGCGCGGTCACCGCGCGCGGCATCACGATCTCCTCCATCACCACCGAACTGCCCAGCCTGGACGAGGTGTTCCTGTCCCTCACCGGCCACCGCGCCAGTGCCCCGCAGGACACCACGCCCGCCGACGACCTCCAGGAGGTCACCGTATGAGCGCCGCCGCTCTCTCCCCGTCCCAGGCCGCCGCGAAGGTCGACACGCCGATCCCGCTGCGCGCCCACCTCCGGCACACCGGGGCGCTGATCCGCCGCAACCTGCTGTGGATCCGGCAGGACCCGGAGTCGATGTTCGACGCCATCCTCTTCCCGGTGATCTTCACCCTGCTGTTCGTGTACGTCTTCGGCGGCTCCATCGGGCAGTCGCTGGGCGGCGGCGGCCAGGACCGGTACGTCCAGTACGTGATCCCCGGACTCCTCGCCATGATGGGCATGAACATGGCCCAGGGCGTGGGCACCGGCTTCAACCAGGACTTCAACTCCGGTGTCATGGACCGCTTCCGCTCGCTGCCCATCGGGCGCGGCTCCGTCCTCTTCGCGAAGATCGCGGTGGAGCTGATGCGGATGCTGTTCGCGACCGTGGTCCTGCTGGTGGTCGCGCTCCTCGTCGGCTACGACGTGCACAGCTGGGGCGGCCTGCTCGCCTCCATCGGGCTGTCCGCGGTGTTCGGCTCCGCGCTGATGTGGGTGTTCCTGACCCTCGGCGTCGTGATGAAGAGCGCCCAGTCGGTGCAGGCGATGGGCTTCCTGGTGCTGATGCCGCTGCAGTTCGGCTCGTCGATCTTCGCGCCGACCGCGACGATGCCGGGCTGGCTGCAGGCGTTCACCGACTACAACCCGCTCTCCGCGCTGGCCGACACCGCGCGCGGGCTGATGGAGGGCGGCCCGGTCGCGCACCCGATGTGGGTGACGCTCATCTGGTCGGTCGGCCTCACCGCGCTCATGGCCCCGGTCGCCATCCACAAGTTCCGTACGAAGAGCTGACGTTCCGCGCCGGTCAGACCAGGGCGGTGGCCTCCGCGAGGGAGAGGCCACCGCCCTCGGCATAGGCGGCCTCGTACGCCGGTGCGTCGAGCGTCTCCCGGATCCGGGCCTCGGTCAGGTCGTACACCCGGCGCTCCACCCCGGAGGAGATGTGACCGGCCGGCAGGAGGGCGTCCGCCGCGGCCAGGCAGCGGGCGGCGTCGGTGGCGCGGCGGCCGTCGTCGGCGCGGGCCAGGGCCATCGCGGCGGTGGTGAGACAGACGGAGTGCAGATGCGGGGTGATGGTCTGGGAGAGCGGGTCGGCGGCGAGCCGCAGCGCCTCGCGCACCCGGGTCAGGGCCTCTTCGATGCGCTCGTCCAGGGCGTCCAGCCAGGCCTCCTGGCAGAGGATCATGGTGTCGAAGACGACGAAGTGCGAGATGGTGACCTCCTCGCGCAGCAGCCGCAGCTGTGCGCGGGCCTCCTCGGTGCGGTCGGTCAGGCCGAGCCAGCAGGCGAGGAAGAGCCGGGCGGCGGGCATCGCCTCGTTCAGGGTGCCGTCCTGGCTGGCGACGACTTCACGGAGCATCCGCTCGCCGCGTTCGGTCTCGCCCGACTCCAGGAGCACGTTGCCGAGCCGGGCGCGCAGCACGGCCACCTGGGCGCGGGCGCCGAGCCGTTCGGCATGGTCGACGGCGGCCTGGTAGTCGGCCACGGCCTCGCGGTGGGCGCCCTTGCGTTCGCGGGCCTCACCGCGGGCGGACAGGGCCTCGGTGAGGCCCCAGGTGTCGCCGAGGCGGCGGTAGATCTCCAGGGCCTCGTCGGCGTCGCGGGTGGCGTCGCCGGCCCAGGCGGTGCGGTTGGCGAGGAGGCCGGCGCGCAGTTGCAGCGCGCCGGCCAGCTCCCACTCGTAGCCCGGGGTGTTCCGGCTGGTCCGCACGGCGGCGTCCACGATGGTGCGCAGCTGGTCCGCGCCGCCGGTCAGCAGCACGGCGAAGAACCACAGCGCGCCCGGGATCCGGCAGGTCTGCGGCATGCCGGGCTCGTAGACCCGGGTGACCGCGCGCAGCCTGGCCTGCGCCTCGGGCGTCTGCCAGGCGTCGATCTCGGTGTCCATGCAGGCCAGGTGGGCCAGGTGGACGCCGCGCCGGGCCTCGGCGAGGATCTCGCCGGTGTACGGGGGCGGGGCGTCGGTGCAGCGCTGCCACACCGGTGCGGCGCGGCGGACCGGCTCGGCGAACGGGTCGGGGCCGAGCGCCATGACCTCCTTGCACCAGGTGCGGGTCTCGACGCGCTGGTCGCGCATCTGCCAGAACCAGAGCAGGGAGAGGACCAGGCAGAGCGCCTCCTGCTCGTCGCGTTCGGCGACGGCGTGCCGCAGGGCGGTGCGCAGGTTCTCGTACTCCAGCTGGATCCGGTCGATGGCGGCGCGCTGCTCGGGGCCGCGCAGCAACGGGTCGGTGGTGCGGGCGAGTTCGCGGTAGTACGTGAGATGGGCGTGCTCGGCCTCGGTACGGCGTCCGGTCTCGGTGAGCCGTTCGGCGGCGTACTCGGCGACGGTCTCCAGCAGCCGGTAGCGCATGCCGCCGTCGGCGGCGGGGGCGGCCACCACCAGGGACTTGTCGACCAGGGAGCCGAGGGCGTCCAGCGCGGCCGGCCCGCACACGGCCTCGGCGGCGGCCAGGTCGCAGCCGCCGGCGAAGACCGACAGCCGGGCGAGGACGTCCCGTTCACCGGCGTCCAGCAGGTCCCAGGACCAGTCCACGACGGCTCTGAGGGTCTGCTGGCGGGGCAGCACGGTCCGGCTGCCGGAGGTGAGCAGCCGGAACCGGTCGTCCAGCCGGTCGGCTATCTGGCGGGGTGTCAGCATGCGCAGCCGGGCCGCCGCCAGCTCGATCGCGAGCGGGAGCCCGTCCAGGCGGCGGCATATCTCGGCGCACGCCTCGGGGTCGTCCTCGGTGCGAAAGCCCGGGCGGGCCGCCGCGCCCCGGTCGGCGAGCAGCCGCAGCGCGACCGGCTCGGGCAGCGGCTCCACGGGCCGTACCAGCTCCCCCGGTACGCCGAGGGGTTCGCGGCTGGTGGCGAGGACGGTCAGCTCCGGGCAGCGGGCCAGCAGGCCCTCGGTGAGCCGGGCGGCGGCGTCCACGACGTGCTCGCAGTTGTCCAGGATGATCAGCATCCGGCGCCGGGCGCAGTGCTCCACGAGCCGTTCGAGGGGGTCGTCGTGCCGGTCGGAGACCGCGCGCATGCTGTCCACGCCGGCGCCGTGCAGCACGGTCTCGCGGGCGCCGATCGCGGTCAGCACGGCCTGCGGTACGGCGTCCGGGTCGTCCACGGGGGCCAGTTCGGCGAGCCACACCCCGTCCCGGACGGTGTGCCGTACCGCCTCGGCGGCCTCCTGGGACAGCCGGGTCTTCCCGGCGCCGCCGGGCCCGAGCAGGGTGACCAGGCGGGCCCCGCCGAGGTCGGCGCCGATGGCGCGGATGTCGGTCTCCCGGCCGACGAAGGAGGTGAGCCGGGCGGGCAGGTTGCCGGGGCGGGCCGCGGGGCGCGGGTCGGCCGGTTCCTCGCGCAGCAGCTCGGCGTGCAGGGCGCGCAGTTCGGGGCCGGGGTCGGAGCCGAGCCGGTCGGCGAGCAGACGGCGTACGTCCTCGTAGGCGGCGAGCGCCTGGGCCGGGCGGCCGGTGTCGCGCAGGGCGCACAGCCGCAGCGCCTGGAGCGGTTCGTCCAGCGGGTGGGCGTCGCACAGGGCGGTCAGCTCGGGCAGCGCCTGCTCGGCCCGGCCGAGGGCGAGGGCGGCGGCGTGCCGGGCGCGCTGGGCGTCGAGGCGGCGGGTCTCCCAGCGGGCCGCCTCGGCGGCGCGGTCGGGCAGGTCGGCGAGGGCGGGCCCGCGCCACAGGGCGAGGGCGTCGTCGAGGACGGCGGCGGCCTTGGCCGGGTCGCCGTCGGCGAGGGCGCCGAGGCCGTCGCCGGTCAGCCGCTCGAAGCGGGTGAGGTCGACGTCGTCGGGCGCGGCGGTGAGCCGGTAGCCGCCGTCGGCGGAGGCGACGGCCTCGGGGCCGAGGGCCCGGCGGAGCCGGCCGACGAGCGCCTGCAGCGCGCCGGCGGCGTCGGCGGGCGGCTCGGGGCCCCACACCTCGTCCACCAGCACGCCCGCCGGCACGGTCCGGCCGGCCCGCAGGGCGAGCACGCTCAGCAGGGCACGCAGCCGTGCCCCGCCGAGCGGGACGGTCGTGCCGTCGGGGCGGATTGCCTGGGTGGTGCCGAGCAGCGAGAAGCGCACGGGGTCCATTGTCTCCGGAGGGGTCGGCGGGGGTCACGGGGCTGCGGCGGTGTGCCGCGCCTGCCTGTCAGGGGCGTGCCGGGTCGTCGGGGTGACCCGGGTCGTCCGGGACGTCCAGGGTGACGAGGACGCCGACGGCGCGGCGGACCCGGAAGGGGACCGACCGCGGCGGCTGCTCCTCGTCCTCGAACGCGTCGAACCACTTCGGGCAGCCGTCGACGGGCTCCAGGGTATGTCCGCCGGGCACCGCCTCCAGGTCGCGCCCGGTCGCCATGAAGACCACCTCGCCGGGTGGCGCGGCGGGCGGCTCGACGGCGCGCGGGTCGTGGCGGGCCAGGAACTCCTGGTGTACCAGGTCGATGCCGCGGACCCGGCCGGTGGTCTCGCGGTCGGGGCCGCCGTGGTTCTCCACCCACGCCCCGGCGCCGTAGTACTCGCCCTGCGGATCCCGCTCGTCGACGGTGACGAGCCGCCAGCCGACCTCGTCCCCGACGTGGAACGGCGTGCCGCAGCACTCCATCTGCCAGTCCCCGTAGAACACCCTCATCCGTGCCATTCCTTCACCCTCCAGGAACCGGACGGCCACCGCGAGACGTTTTCTCCTCGCGTCAGCGGCCGGTACGGTCGCAGTCCCTGACCGACCCGGCCGTACAGGAGTCCGACATGACCACCGCCACCACCCGCCACGGCGAGCGACGGATCAGTCCCGTCTTCGTCGGCATCCTGGCCGTGACGGCGGTGACCGGCTGGGCCACCTGGACCGGGTTCGCCGCGCAGCCGGGTGTCGCGGTGTTCCTGTTCGTGACCGCGGCCTGGATCGTCTCCCTGTGCCTGCACGAGTACGCGCACGCGCGCACCGCCCTGCACAGCGGGGACATCACGGTCGGCGCGAAGGGCTACCTCACGCTGAACCCGCTGAAGTACACGCACGCGCTGCTGAGCATCGTGCTCCCGGTGCTGTTCGTGATCATGGGCGGTATCGGTCTGCCCGGCGGCGCGGTCTTCATCGAGCGGAACCGGATCCGGGGCCGCTGGCGGCACAGCCTGATCTCGGCGGCCGGCCCGCTGACGAACGTGCTGTTCGCCGCGGTGTGCACGGCCCCCTTCTGGCTGCACGCCCTGGACGGCGTGCCCGCCGACTTCCGGTTCGCGCTGGCGTTCCTGGCTCTGCTCCAGGTCACGGCGGCGATCCTGAACTTCCTGCCGGTGCCGGGCCTGGACGGCTACGGCGTGATCGAGCCCTGGCTGTCGTACAAGGTGAAGCGGCAGGTGGAGCCGTTCGCGCCGTTCGGCCTGCTGTTCGTGTTCGCGCTGCTGTGGCTGCCGTCGGTCAACGACGCGTTCTTCGACGTGATCGACGCGATCATGCGCACGCTGAACGTCGACTACTTCTCCCGGTACTGCGGCGAGACGAGCTACCGCTTCTGGCAGGACAGCCCGGAGATCTGCTCGCTCAGCTCGTGACGGACGTGTCCTGCCCGGCGGCGGCCCGGCCGCGCTTGACGTAGTACCAGGTCATGTTGGAGGACAGCCCGGCCAGCAGCACCCAGACGATCCCCAGCCAGCTGCCCTGGGCGAAGGAGACGACGGCCGCGGCCACGGCGAGGACGCAGACGGCGAGGGTGTAGAGGGCGATGCGGGGCATGGACTCGGCTCCTTGCGGGGGACACTGCTTCGCCGACCAGTGTCCCCCATCGCCCCCCGCCGCCCTCCTACGGCTCACACGTCGGTGACGCGGAGCCCGGCGTGTGCCTTGTACCGGCGGTTGACGGAGATCAGGTTCGCGACCAGGGACTCGACCTGGTGGGCGTTGCGCAGCCGGCCCGCGAAGACGCCGCGCATGCCGGGGATGCGCCCGGCCAGCGCCTGCACGGTCTCCACGTCGGCGCGGTCCTCGCCGAGCACCATCACATCGGTGTCGATCTGCTCGATCTCCGGGTCCTGGAGCAGGACGGCCGACAGGTGGTGGAAGGCGGCGGCGACCCGGGAGTCCGGCAGCAGGGCGGCGGCCTGCTCGGCGGCGCTGCCCTCCTCCGGCTTCAGGGCGTAGGCGCCCTTCTTGTCGAAGCCGAGCGGGTTGACGCAGTCGACGACGAGCTTGCCCGCCAGTTCCTCCCGCAGCGCCTTCAGGGTGTCGCCGTGGCCCTCCCACGGTACGGCGACGATCACGATGTCGCTGCGGCGCGCGGTCTCGGCGTTGTCGGCGCCCTCGATGCCGTGGCCGAGTTCGTCGGCGGCGGCCCGGGCGCGCTCGGCGGCGCGGGAGCCGATGATCACCTTCTGGCCGGCCCGGGCGAGCCGGTAGGCGAGGCCCTTGCCCTGCGGCCCGGTGCCGCCGAGCACGCCGACGACATGGCCGGAGACGTCGGGCAGGTCCCAGGGGTCCTTGGCGGGAGCCTTCTGTGCGCTGTCGGTAGAGGTCATGGCCCGACTCTACGTCCGCCGCCGGGCCGGTACCGGCTCAGGTCAGCCGGTGTACGGGCACCCGGCGGAAGGTGATCGTCTCGTAGGCGCCGAAGTCGCCCGTCTCGTACAGCAGCCCGACCGTGTGCGCATCGACGCGGACCAGGTCGGAGTAGGCGGCGGGCAGCCCGTCGGCGGTGAACGCCGTCCGCCAGGTGGTGCCGCCGTCGGCGGAGGCGCGGATCGTCATCAGGGCGCGGGCGGCGGGGTCGGCCGGGGCGGAGAAGAGCAGCAGGTCGGGATCGCGGAGCTGCAGGACGCTGGCCTCGCAGACCGGGGCGGTCAGGCCGGCCTGCGGGCGGAAGGGCTTGACGAGGGTCTTCCCGCCGTCCTTGGAGTGGGCGTCGGCGCGGTTGCCGGGGGACGGCGAGTCGTTGCGGGTGTTGAGGTAGACGCGGCCGTCGGGGAGTTCGGCGGCGGTGGTCTCGTTGACGTTGACGTAGCCGTCGGGGTTCTCGTCCAGGTAGCCGAGGTACCAGGTCTCGCCGCGGTCGTCGCTGAGCAGGCAGTGCCCGCTGTTGTACCGGGCCTCGGCGCCGGTGTCGGTGCCGGTGGGCGCCACGGTGTGGTTGGCCGGAACGAGGACGCGGCCGGAGGTCAGCTGGAGGGCGTGGCCGGCGGTGGTGGCGTACCAGCGCCAGCCGGGCTTCTTCACCTGCGCGGTGATCTCCCGGGGCCTGGACCACGTGACCCCGTCGTCGTCACTGTGCTGCACCCACACCCGCCGGCCGTCGGCGTCCTTGACCTGGCCGCGCAGGATGGCGGCCTCGGTGGCAGAGGCGGCGGCCCGTACGTGTACGAGCAGGATCCGGCCGGTGTCCAGGACGACGGGGGCGGGGTTGCCGGCGAGGTTCTTCCCGTTGTTCGCGACGACCTGGAGCGGGCCCCAGGTACGGCCGCCGTCCGTGGACCGCTTGAGCACGATGTCGATGTGCCCGTGGTCGGCGGCGGAGTCGGCCCGGCCCTCGCAGAAGGCGAGCAGCGTGCCGGACGCGGTGGCGACGATCGCGGGGATGCGGAAGCTCGCGTACCCCTGGTGGCCCGCGCGGAAGGGGACGGTCACGTCGGTCATCCCGGCACCTTCCCCACGTCGGGCGAATTCGGGGTGAACTCCGCGTCACAAGTGACCGGTTGCGGCAGGATGCGGTCGCATGGACGCCGTACGGGTCGCGTTGCTGCGGGAAGTGCTCGCCGGAACCGAGTGGCTGGGGGCCACCCGGCGCTTCGCGGGGGTGCTGCGCGGGTCGGTGGTGGCGCACGGGGGCGGGCTGCTGCTGGTGGGCACGCCGGAGTACGAACCCTGGCATCTGGCCGCGCACTTGGTGGACGAGGCAGCGTGGTCGGGCACGCCCGAGCTGGCGCCGACTCTGGTCCGACACGGGGCGCGTCCGTCCGATCCCGCGCATCTGGCGGTCGGGCCGGGCCGGATCGCGGCGGCGCGGCGCGGTGAGACCCTGCTGGTGGTGGCGCCCGGTGAACCCGCGTCGCTGCTGGAGCGGGTGCACGACGCCCGGCGGGCCGGGGTGACGGTGCTGGCGCTGGGCGCGGGCGGGGGCGAGCTGGCCGCGATGGCCCATGACACGCTGGCCGTGCCGGACGGGGCGGAGCTGGACCTGGACACCGTGCAGCACCTGGTGAGCGCGGCGGCGGGCGAGAACGGGGGCTCTTCGAGGGTCCGGCGGGGCTTCCGGGACCGGTTGGCACGGCTGACGGAGGTTCTGACGGCACCGCCACCGGCCCCGTGGTGACGTCGCCCGCCCGCCCGGGAAAAGCGGTTGCCCCCTGCCGCGTGGCCGTCGGGCATGCAGCGGTGACCCGCGCTCTCCTCCCCGACCTGTCCCCCTGGAAGGCCTCCGCGGACTTCCGGCGGCTCTGGAAGTCCGGCCTGGTCAGCAACTTCGGCAGCTTCCCGACCTTCGTCGCGTTGCCGGTCCAGCTGAAGGAGCTGACGGAGTCCACGGCGGCCGTGGGTGCGATCGGCGCGGTGGAGCTGCTGCCGCTCATCGTGTGCGGTCTCTACGGCGGCGCCCTGGCCGACGCCCTGGACTAGCGGAAGCTCATCGTGTGGGCGGAGGCCGGCCAGGGCCTGCTCAGCGCCGTCCTGCTGCTGAACGCCCTGCTCCCGCACCCTGCGGTGTGGCCGCTGTACGCGGTGGCCGCCCTCTCCTCCGCGCTGGTGTCCGTGCAGCGGCCGGCTCTCGACTCCCTGTGGCCGCGGATCGTCGCGCACGACGACATGCCGGGCGCGGCCTCGCTGAACTCGTTGCGCTGGACCGTCGGCGGGGTCGCCGGTCCGGCGGTCGCGGGCGTGGTCGTCGCCTACGCGGGCCTCGGCGGGGCCTACGCGGCCGATGTGCTGACGTTCGTGGTCCCGCTGGCGTACATGGCGCGGATCGCCCCCTCCCCCGCCGCCGAGGAGGCCGCGAAGCCGGATCTGAGGGCGATCGCGGAGGGCGCCCGGTACGCGTGGAGCCGGAAGGAGCTGCTCGGCACCTACGCCGTCGACCTCGCGGCGATGTTCCTGGCGATGCCGCTGGCCGTGCTGCCGTTCCTCGCCGACGACCTGCACGCGCCGTGGGCGCTCGGCCGTGGGGGTCCCCCCACGCCCTTAAGGCAGTGGGGGAGTACGCGGCTGCGCCGGCCGGAGCGCTGCTGGTGAGCCTGACCAGCGGCTGGACCGCGCGGGTGCACCGGCACGGGCTGATGGTGGTGCTGTCGGCCGCCGGCTGGGGCCTGGCGGTCGCGGCGGCCGGGGTCTTCGGGAACGTGTGGCTGGTGCTGCTGTTCCTCACGGTCGGCGGCGGCTTCGACATGGTCAGCGGGGTCTTCCGGTCGGCCATGTGGAACCAGACGATCCCGGACGAGCTGCGCGGCCGGCTCGCCGGGATCGAGCTGCTGTCGTACTCGGTGGGCCCGCAGCTCGGCCAGGTCCGGGCGGGTGGCTTCGCCGCCTGTGCCGGGGTCCGGGCCTCGGTCTGGTCCGGCGGTCTGGCGTGCGCGGGCGCGGTGGGGCTGCTCGCGGTGTGCCTGCCGGGCCTGATGACGTACGACGCCCGGACGAACGAGCACGCGGTGCGGATGCGCGAGCGGCGCGCCGCGGTACAGGCCTGATCAGTCCTCTTCGGTGTCCTGGCCGGCCGCCGCGTCGTGCCAGCGCGGGTCGGCCTCCCACTGGAGGTTGCGTTCGGCGGCGGTCTCCATCGCCCGCTGGGCCTCCTCGGGGGAGGCGTACGGCCCGAAGCGGTCCTTGCCCGGGCAGTCCGGGCCCTCCTCGACCTTCTTGTGCTCCAGGCAGTAGTACCACTCGCCCGGCTTGCCGGCGGTGCGCTTCTTGAACAGGGCCATGAACAGCTCCTCTCGCCACCGACATGTTCCCCCATGTCACGCTGGTTAGACTCGCTGGCATGTCTGGCCAGTCGCTGCTCGTACCAGGGGAGCTGTCTCCCACCCGTCCGGTTCCCGGAAACATCCGCCGCCCCGAGTACGTCGGCAAGCCCGCGCCGACGCCGTACACCGGGCCGGAGGTGCAGACCCCCGAGACCATCGAGGCGATGCGGACCGCGGGCCGTATCGCCGCGCGGGCGATGGCGGAGGCCGCGAAGATCATCGCGCCCGGGGTCACCACGGACCAGCTGGACAAGGTCGCCCATGACTACATGTGCGACCACGGCGCCTACCCGTCCACGCTCGGCTACCGCGGCTTCCCCAAGTCGCTGTGCACCTCGGTCAACGAGGTCATCTGCCACGGCATCCCGGACTCGACGGTCCTGCGTGACGGCGACATCGTCAACCTGGACGTGACGGCGTACATCGGCGGGGTGCACGGCGACAACAACGCCACCTACCTGGTCGGCGAGGTGGACGAGGAGTCGCGGCTGCTGGTGGAGCGCACGCGCGAGGCGCTCACCCGGGCGATCAAGGCGGTGAAGCCCGGCCGGCAGATCAATGTCATCGGCCGGGTCATCGAGTCGTACGCCAAGCGCTTCGGCTACGGCGTCGTCCGTGACTTCACCGGGCACGGCATCAACTCGTCGTTCCACTCCGGGCTGATCGTCCCGCACTACGACAGCCCGCACGCGACGACGGTGATGCAGCCGGGCATGACGTTCACGATCGAGCCGATGCTGACGCTGGGCACGCACGAGTACGACATGTGGGACGACGGCTGGACGGTCGTCACGAAGGACCGCAAGCGGACCGCGCAGTTCGAGCACACGCTGGTGGTCACGGACACCGGCGCGGAGATCCTCACCCTGCCCTGACCTCCCTGACCGCCGACGGCCCGCTCCCTGCCGGGGGCGGGCTTCCTCTTGTACGCTTTTACCGACAGGGCGTCGGCAAAGTTACCGACACAAGGTCGGCAAGGTCGTTGACTTAGGTAAGGCTTACCTTAGAGGATGTGGTCATGGACTCCTTCTCGTCCCTGATCCGTACCGCGTCGCACGAGCAGCACATGGAGGCGGAGACCTCGACGTTCATGAGCGATCTGCTCGGCGGCCGGCTCGGCGTCACGGCCTACGCCCGCTACACCGAGCAGCTGTGGTTCGTCTACGAGGCCCTGGAGAGCACGGCCGAGCGGCTGGCGACGGATCCGGTGGCCGGGCCGTTCGTCCGGCCGGAGCTGTTCCGGCTGCCCGCGCTGGAGCGGGACCTGGCGCATCTGCGGGGCCCGGACTGGCGGACGGGACTGAACGCCCTGCCCGCGACCCGCCAGTACGCCGCCCGGGTGCGGGAGTGCGCCGAGCGCTGGCCCGGCGGCTATGTCGCCCATCACTACACCCGGTATCTCGGCGACCTCTCCGGCGGCCAGATCATCCGGGACAGGGCGGAGCGGACGTGGGGCTTCGCGAAGAAGGGTGACGGCGTCCGCTTCTACGTCTTCGAGCGGATCTCCAACCCGGCCGCGTTCAAGCGGGGGTACCGGGAGCTGCTGGACGGGATCGGGGTGGACGACCTGGAGAAGCAGCGGGTCGTCTCGGAGTGCAAGCGGGCGTTCGACCTGAACACGGCGGTCTTCCGGGCGTTGGGCGACGAGTTCCCGCTGACCGCCTAGCGCTGACCGCCTAGCGCTCCAGGAACACCCGGCCGCCGACCTCCACCCAGCCGTGCGGCTGCGGCGCCGTCAGGATCTGGGAGCCCCGGCCCTGCGTGATGTTGAGGGCGCGGCCCAGCCGCTCGGTGAGGAGCAGCGCCGCCGCGCCCGTGGCCTCGTCCTCGTCGATGCCGTCGTCACGGCCAGGGAAGGCCCGGGCCCGGACACGCCCGGCCGCCTCGTCCTCCCAGGCCCAGGCGTAGACCCACTCGCCCGGCGGGGGGACGGGCAGGGCGTCGACCTCGGCCGCCGTGTCGTACCGGCGCAGGGTGCGCGGCGGGGCCCACTCCGGGCGGGCCTCGATCCAGCTGAACTCGCCGTCCAGGCGGGTCCCGACGACACCGGCGGGCGTGACCAGTTCGGGCACGTCGAGCAGCCAGGCCGTCCCCACGCAGGGGTGACCGGCGAAGGGCAGGCGCAGGGTGGGCGTGTAGATGTCGATCACACCGCGCTCGGGGTCGTCCACGAACACGGTCTCGCTGAAGCCGAGTTTGGCCGCCAGCGCCTGCCGGTCGCTCCGCTCGGGCAGCACCGAACCCTCACGGACGACACCCAGCTCGTTGCCGTAGCCGCCGTCCGGTCCGCAGAAGACGCGGAGTACGTCGTAGTCAGTCACGGGGGAATTGAAACATCGCGGCGCGGGCGAGCGCGTCCCAGGCGGGGGCGCCGCCGGCCAGGGGCCAGGAGTAGGTGCGGGCCGTCTCATGGGGCAGTGAGGAGAGAGTGTCGCCGTACGCCCGCAGCATGGTCTCCCGCTGCCGCTCGGCGCCGGGGGTGTCGGGGCGCGCGGCGAGCCGCTCCAGCCGGTCGGCCACCTCGCGGGCGGTGCGGCGCCAGTCCTCCTCCTCCGGCACCCGGGTGAGCACCGCACAAGGCGGGGTCAGCCCCTCCGCGAGCGCCGCCACGGCCCGGTCGTGCCCATCCAGGAGCAGCCAGCCGTCGAGGGCGGTGACCCACCACAGCAGAACCGGCGCCAGGGTGCCGTCACGGGCGTGCTTGCGGTAGGCCTTCACCCGGGGGTCGTTCTCGGACGAGAGCGGACGCAGGGGTACCACGCCGTGCCAGCCGCGCGCGGACCAGTCGAGACGGCAATGCGGCCACTCGCGGACGAAGTCCTCTCCGTGCCAGACGTACGGAGGGAAGGCGGAACGCGCTCCGAGAAGCCAGCGGGAGTCGTGCAACGGCCCTTCGGGGGCCTCCTCCAGCCATCGGGCACAGAGGTGGACCCAGTTGGCGGGGTCCCGCATCAGCGCCGAGCGGATCGGCGGGAGCGGTGGGCGGTAGCCGTCGTACCGGCTGATGTACACACCCTGGTTCCCCTCCTCGACCCGGCCCAGCAGTACGACGCGCTCGCCCTGCCGCAGCAGCATCCGGCCGCCGTCGGCCACCTCGAAACGGAGCGGCGGCGGTCCTGGGCGCCCGCGCACGTCGAGCACCACACCGCCCTCCCCCACCCACTCCCTGCGCGCGTTTCCCATGCCGGTCACCCTGTCACCGCCCGACGGCCGCCCGCGAAATGTTTTGAGATCTGAATCACCACCCCGGGGGGTAGAGGTGAGATAAGCCTCAGGTAAGTTAGGGCAGCCTCACCACACCAGATCCGCCAGGAGCCTGTATGCGAGCCGTCCGACTGACCGTCACCGCCGCCGTCACCACGGCGGCTCTGACCGCCCTCTCGGCCTGCACCGCGAAGAGCGACGCCAAGGACGGCGACGCCATCCAGGTCACGGCCGCCGACTCGAAGTGCGACACCTCCAGCAAGTCCGTGCCGGCCGGGCACGTCACGCTGAAGATCGAGAACAAGGGCTCGAAGGCCACCGAGGTCGAGATCCTCTTCCCGGACGACCGGATCGTCTCCGAGAAGGAGAACATCGGCCCCGGCACCAAGTACACGCTCACCGCCGAGGTGAAGGCCGGCTCGTACGAGATCGCCTGCCGGCCCGGCATGAAGGGCCACGGCGTGCGGCAGAAGCTGACCGTGACCGGCGGCGGCAGCACCGCCAAGCGTGACCCGAAGCTGGACAAGGCCGTCGCCGACTACCGCCAGTACGCCCAGGACCAGGCCGACGAGACGCTGCCGAAGGTCGAGACCTTCGTCAAGGCGGTCAAGGCCGGCGACCTGGAAGCCGCGCGGAAGGCCTACGCCCTCTCCCGCCTCGGCTGGGAGCGCACCGAGCCGGTCGCCGAGTCCTTCGGTGACATCGACCCGAAGGTCGACTTCCGCGAGGACGGCCTGGAGGACGGCCAGAAGTGGACCGGCTGGCACCGGCTGGAGAAGGCTCTCTGGCAGGACAAGAAGATCGGTGCCGAGGAGAAGACCCTCGCCGGCCAGCTGCTGACCGACCTGAAGGACTGGCAGGGCCGGGTCGGCAAGGCCGAGATCACCCCGACCTCCATGGCCAACGGCGCCAAGGAACTACTGGACGAGGTCGCCACCGGCAAGGTCACCGGCGAGGAGGAGCGCTACTCGCACACCGACCTGGTCGACTTCAAGGGCAACGTCGAGGGCGCCGAGAAGGCGTACGAGCTGCTGAAGCCGGTCGCCGCGAAGAACGACCCGGCGCTGGCCAAGGAACTGGACAAGCAGTTCACGGCGCTGAACACGCTGCTCGACAAGTACCGCTCGGACAAGGCGTCATACGACTTCGTGTCCTACGACAAGGTCACCAAGGACCAGCGCAAGGAGCTGTCGGACGCGGTGAACGCACTCGCCGAGCCGCTGTCCAAGCTGGCCGCCGCGGTCGTGAAGTAAGCAGAGGGGCAAGGGCAATGACCGAGACCCAGGGGAGCAATCCGTCGCGCCGCTCGCTGATCGGCTGGGGTGGTGCCGGGCTCGCGCTCGGCGCCGCCGCGGCCGGCGGGGCCGTGGCGATGACCAGGACCGGCAACGACATGGACCCGGCCGCCGCCGAGACGGGCGGCGCGGTGGAGTTCCACGGCGCCCACCAGGCCGGCATCGCCACGCCGGTGCAGGACCGGCTGCACTTCGCCGCGTTCGACGTGAAGACCGAGGACCGCGACGAGTTCGTCCAGATGCTGAAGGACTGGACGGCGGCGGCCCGCCGGATGACCGCGGGCAAGGCGGTCGGCGAGGGCGCGTACGGCGGGCTCGCCGAGGCCCCGCCGGACGACACCGGTGAGGCGCTCGGGCTGAAGCCGTCCCGGCTGACGCTGACGATCGGCTTCGGGCCGTCGCTGTTCGACAAGTTCGGGCTGCACGACAGGCGGCCCGAGGCCCTGGTCGACCTGCCCAAGTTCTCCGGCGACAACCTGGACAGGGCCCGCACCGGCGGCGACCTGTGCGTCCAGGCCTGCGCCGACGACCCGCAGGTCGCCGTGCACGCCATCCGCAACCTGGCCCGCATCGGCTTCGGCAAGGTCGCCATCCGCTGGTCGCAGCTGGGCTTCGGCAAGACCTCCTCGACCACCCCGGACGCGCAGACCCCGCGCAACCTCATGGGCTTCAAGGACGGCACCCGCAACATCGCGGGCACCGAGACCGACCGGCTGAAGAAGTTCGTGTGGGTCGGCGACGAGGACGTCGACGCGAAGTCCGCCTGGATGACCGGCGGGTCGTACCTGGTCGCCCGGCGCATCCGGATGAACATCGAGACCTGGGACCGTACCTCGCTGCAGGAGCAGGAGGACGTGTTCGGCCGGGACAAGCGCGAGGGCGCCCCGGTCGGCAAGGCCAAGGAACACGACAAGCCGTTCCTGAAGGCGATGAAGCCGGACGCGCACGTACGGCTCGCGCACCCCGACTCCAACGACGGGGTCACCATCCTGCGCCGCGGCTACTCCTTCACCGACGGCACCGACGGCCTCGGCCGCCTCGACGCGGGCCTGTTCTTCCTCGCCTACCAGCGGGACGTACGCAAGGGCTTCATCCCGCTGCAGCGCAGGCTGTCGGCGCAGGACGCGCTCAACGAGTACATCCAGCACGTGGGTTCGGCGGTCTTCGCCGTACCGCCGGGTGTCCGGGACTCCGGCGACTGGTGGGGCCGGGCGCTGTTCTCGAAGGAGGCGTAGCCCGTGTTCTCCAACTACCTGATCGGCCTGCGCGAGGGTCTTGAGGCGTCGCTCGTCGTCTGCATCCTGATCGCGTACCTGGTCAAGACCGGCCGCAAGGACGCCCTGAAGCCGATCTGGATCGGCATCGGCATCGCGATCGCCATCGCCATGGGCTTCGGCTGCGCCCTGGAGTTCGGCTCGCAGGAGCTGACCTTCGAGGCGCAGGAGGCGCTCGGCGGCTCCCTGTCGATCGTCGCGGTGGGCCTGGTGACCTGGATGGTGTTCTGGATGCGGCGCACCGCCCGGCATCTGCGGTCGGAGCTGCACGGCAAGCTGGCCGCGGCCCTCGCCCTCGGCACGGGCGCGCTGGTCGCCACCGCGTTCCTCGCGGTCGGCCGGGAGGGCCTGGAGACCGCGCTGTTCGTGTGGGCGTCGGTGCACGCGGCCTCCGACGGCACCCCGCGCCCGCTGGTCGGCGTCGCCCTGGGCCTGGCCACGGCGGTCTTCCTCGGCTGGCTGTTCTACCGGGGCGCCCTGAAGATCAACCTGGCGAAGTTCTTCACCTGGACCGGCGGCATGCTGGTCGTGGTCGCGGCGGGCGTGCTGGCGTACGGCTTCCACGACCTTCAGGAGGCCAACTGGATCCCGGGCCTCACCGACCTGGCCTTCGACATCAGCGACACCATCCCGCCGGACAGCTGGTACGGCACCCTGCTGAAGGGCGTGTTCAACTTCCAGCCGGACCCGACGGTCATTCAGATCACGGTGTGGGCGCTGTATCTGGTCCCGGTGCTCGGGCTGTTCCTCTCCCCGGTAGGGTTCGCCTCCGGAAAGGGGAAGGTGAAGGAGCCCGATGACCAGGGAACGCAGCCGTCGAAGGCTTCGCAGGCGTGACCGGAACGCACTCATAGCGGCCTCGCTGACCGCTTTGTCGCTCACCGCGAGCGGATGTGTGGTGGTGCACGGGGAGCGCGAGGTGCTCCCCGCCGCCACCCGCGCCGAGGCCGCCAAGGCGCTCACCGCGTTCACGGACGCGTACAACAAGGCCGACAAGGCCTACGACAGCTCTCTGGACGCGCCCTATGTCACCGGCGCCCTCGCCGACATCGACTCCGCGCGGCTGAAGGCCGGGCACGTCAACAGCCCGTCCGGGAACCCGGGCCACATTCCGCTGAAGCTGACGGACGTGAAGATCACGATCCCGGAGAAGGCCGGCTGGCCCCGCTGGTTCGTCGCGGACGCCCAGGGCAACAAGGGCGGCAACTTCCGCTGGGTGATGGTGTTCACCCGGGGCGACCTCGGCGAGCGGTGGCGGGTGAGCTATCTGACGCTCATGACCCCGGGTACCGTCCCGGAGTTCAAGAAGGACGAGGACGGCTGGGCCGAGGCCGTTCCGGCGGACACCGCGCAGCTGGCCGTCCGGCCGGACGAACTGAGCCGGACGTACGCGTCCTACCTGAAGAGCGGCGGGAAGACCTTCGCGGACGGCCGCGACACCAGCGCACTGCGCGCGGCCCGCAGGAAGGAGGCCGAGAAGCCCGGCCTCGTCCGGCAGTTCATCGACGAACCGCTCGCCCACGGCGCCTACGCGCCGCTCGCGCTGCGCACGGCGGACGGCGGGGCGCTGGTGTTCTTCGCCACCCACCACTACGAGAAGCGGACCGCCTACACCGGCGGCACCGTGCAGGTCCCGAACAAGGACGTGCAGGCCCTGATCAAGGGCGAGGTGAAGCAGTCCCTGACGATGGAGTCGATCGCCAACGAGGCCGTCCTCGACCCGGCCGGCAGCGGCCCGCTGCGGATGCTGGGGCGTGCCTGGGGCCTGACGTCCGCGCAGGGCGAGTAGGCAGCCCGCTCAGTGGTGCAGGGGCCAGGCCGCGCCCTGGTGGCCGGCCTCGGCGCCCGCGTACCGGGCGCAGGCGTCGGTGAGCGCCTCCAGCAGGGTCAGCGGGTCGGGCAGCGGATGCTCGGGGCCGCGCGCCCAGCGCACCCGCTGGTCGTCGTCGCCGGGCAGCCGGGCGGGCGGTACGAGGACGTAGGAGCCCCGGCAGTGCCAGCGCAGGCCGGGGTGCTCGTCCATGGTCTCGGGGTGGCAGTCCAGCGCGCACGGCCACCACTCGTCCTCGTCCTCGGGGGTGCCCCGGGTGAGGGTGAAGAACAGCATGCGGCCGTCGTCGCTCTCGGCGACCGGGCCGACCTCCACACCGGAGCCGAGCAGCCGGTCCAGGGCCTCGCGGCCGGCCTCCAGGGGCACGTCCAGGACGTCGTGGACCATGCCGGTGGCGGTGATGAAGTTCGCCTGCGGCTGGTGCCGGGCCCAGCGCTCGACCTGGGCACGGTCGGTGGTGGACTGCGTCTGCCAGGCGAACGACACCGGGTGCCGGGCCGGGGTCGGGCAGCCCACGCGGTCGCAGGAGCAGCGGTAGCCGTCGGCGGGGTGCGCGGCGGGGGCGAGCGGCAGGCCCGCGCCGGCGGCGGCGAGCAGCAGGGCCTCACGGCCGCCGTCGTCGGCGGCCTCCTTCGGGCGGCGTCCGCGCAGCCACTGGGAGAGTTTGCCCTGCCGGCCGGTCCGGCCGCCGAACGTCGCGCTCATCTATCGCCTCGGTCTCGCCTCGCTGGTGTGCGCACAGCATGCCTTATCGTCCCATCTTCTGTTGCTTCGGGGGGCGCCGAAGGCGGAAGGCCGGCCGTCACCGCGGTGCGAGTCCGTACAGGGCGTAGTCGACGAGGGTGTCCGTGTAGGCGTACGAGATCGGCGCCGTGCGTTGCAGCCAGCGTTGCGCGAGGGGCGAGACGAACAGCTCCAGCGCGATCCGGGGGTCCACGTCGGCCCGTACGTCCCCGGTGTCCTGGGCCGAGCGCAGGCGGGCGACGTACAGCTGGAGCTGCGGTTCCAGGAGCTTGGTCACGAACTCGCGGCCGACCTGCTCGTTGACCACGCCCTCCGCGGTCAGCGCCCGCGCCGGCGCCTCGAAGCGCGGGTCGCACAGCTCGTCCACCGTGGCCCGCAGCACCGCCTTGAGGTCGGCGGCCAGGTCACCGGTGTCCGGGATGGTGTACGGCTCCTGGCCCGCCGCCTGCGCCGTCTGCCCGGCGAGGTCCAGGAACGCCTCCAGCAGGACGTCCGCCTTGGACGACCACCAGCGGTAGATGGTCTGCTTGCCGACGCCGGCCCGGGCGGCGATGGCCTCGACGGTGGTCTTCGGGTAGCCGACCTCGGCCACCAGGGCGAGGGCGGCGGCGTAGATCGCCCGGCGGGACTTCTCGCTGCGGCGGGTGGCATCGGGGGCGGGCTTGTCGACCATGGGGACGAAAGTAACAAGCCACGGCGGCGGGCTACGACACGGAGTCGTACGGCGGCCAGGGGTCGCCCCAGTCGGCGTCCCGGGCCGCCTTGTACAGGTCGCCGTGGCGCTTGCTGACCGTCGTGCGGCGCAGCTGCTCCTCGGCCTCGCACAGGTCGAGGAGCACCTGGCCCTTGCGGATCTGCGGGCGCCGGACCACACGGGCGGGGGCCGGCTCGGCGGGCAGCCGGGTGGCGGCGACGTAGGCGAACTTCTCGTCCTCGTACGCCAGCGAGCCGCCCTTGACCTGGCGGTGCAGGGAGGAGCGGCCGACCCGGGCGGAGAAGTGGCACCAGTCCGTGCCGGGCACGATGGGGCAGGCGGCGCTGTGCGGGCAGGGCGCGGCGATCCGGAAGCCGGCCCGGATCAGCCGGTCGCGGGCCTCGATGACGCGGTCGTAGCCGGCCGGGGTGCCGGCCTCGACGATCACGACGGCCCGCGCGGCGCCGCCGGCGGCGTCGACGAGGGCGGCGCGGTCGGCCTCGGCGAGTTCGTTGAGGACGTACGACACGGTGACCAGGTCGGTGGCGTCCAGGGTGAGGTCCGCGCCGATGCGGGCGCGCTGCCAGCGGGCGTCCTTCAGGGCCGGGTTGGCGGCGGCGATCTCCCGGCCGAGGGCGAGGGCGGGCTCGGCCCAGTCCAGCACGGTGACGCCGCGCTCGCCGGGCCAGGTCGCCGTGACGGCCCAGGTGGCGGCGCCGGTGCCGCCGCCGATGTCCACATGGCTGCCGGGTGTCCAGCCGGGCAGGGCGTCGGCGAACGCGGCGAGGGCGGAGCGGACCGCCTCGAAGGTGGCCGGCATCCGGTAGGCGGCGTAGGCGGCGACGTCGGCGCGGTCGCGGAGGATCGGCGCGTGGGTGGGGGTGTCACCGCGATAGTTGGCGATCAGCCGGTCCACCGCGGCGGACACCTCCGTGGGGGGCAGGCCGTCGAGGAGGTCGGCCAGGGCCGTGCGGAGGCCTGCGGCCGGGGAGGCGGGGTCGTTCACCTGGCGATTCTAAGGCGCCCCGCGCTGGTGCCGGGCCCGCTGGGGGGCGGGCCCGGGTCACCGGGTGCGCCTCAGATCACCGCCCTCGCCAGGCACGTCGCCAGTTTCGCCCTCGGGCCGCTGTCCGGTGGGCGGCGTCTCGGGTGGACCGTGTTGGCCAGCAGGACGAGGAACGTGTCCGTCGCCGGGTCCAGGATCAGGGACGTGCCGGTGAAGCCGGTGTGGCCCGCCGCGCCGCGGCCCGCCAGCTCGCCCATGAACCACGGCTGGTCCAGGGCGAAGCCCAGCCCGGGCGGGGTGAACAGCAGCTCCACGAAGTCGGGGCCGAGGATCCGCGCGGGGCCGTAGGAGCCGCCCGCGAGCAGGGTGCGGCAGAAGACGGCCAGGTCGGGCGCGGTCGAGAAGAGGCCCGCGTGTCCGGCGACCCCGCCGAGCGCCCAGGCGTTCTCGTCGTGGACCACGCCCCGCAGCATGCCCCGGTCGGCCTTGGCCCACGGCCGGCGCTGGTCCTCGGTGGCCGCTGCGCCGGGGCAGGGTCCGAAGCCGGTGGCGGTCATGCCGAGCGGCCGGGTGATGCCGTCCCGGACGAGGACGTCGAGGGTGCGGCCGGTGATGCGCTCCAGCACGTACTGGAGCAGGAGCATGTTGAGGTCCGAGTACCCGTACCGGCCCGGTTCGGTGGCCGGTGCCTCGGCGCGCAGCAGGTCCAGCCGGCTCGCGTCGTCCGGGCAGTCGTACAGCGGGAGTTCGGGGCGCAGCCCGGAGGTGTGGGTGAGCAGCTGCCGTACCGTGATGCCGTGCACGGCGGCGGCGTGGAAGTCGGGCAGGTAGTCGCCGACGCGGGCGTCGATGCCGAGGGTGCCGCGTTCGATCTGCTGCACGGCGGCGACGGACGTGAACAGCTTGGTGAGGGACGCCAGGTCGAAGGTGGTGCCGACGGTGACCGGGACCCGGGCGGCGGGCGGCAGTTCGACGCCGGTGTCCGTCTCGGGGTCGTAGGAGGCGTAGCGCACCGCCCAGCCGGCGGCCTCGGCCACGGCGATCACGGGCCCGCGGCCGGCCAGCACGACGACGCCGGCCGCCCAGGGGCGCTCGCCGGCGGTGAGGGCGTGCGCCTCGGCGACCAGGTGCCCCAGCTCGACGGTGTCGAACCCGGCCCGCTCCGGTGTGCCGGCGCGCAGTCTCGGTGCGCTCAGCTCTCGTCTCCCTCCGACCCGGCACGGGTGATCTCCCGTGCCGTCCAGGGACGGCACATTCCCACGAAGCAGGCCGCCGCGACCAGTGCCCCGGTCAGCTGGACGACCGCCATGGGTACGGCGGTGTGCTCTCCGGCGACGCCGACGAGCGGGGAGGCGACCGCGCCGACGAGGAAGGAGGAGGTGCCGAGCAGCGCGGAGGCGGAACCGGCGGCGTGCCGGGTGCGCAGCAGGGCGAGGGACTGGGCGTTGGGCAGGATGAGGCCCATCGCGGACATCAGGACGAAGAGGGCGGCGGCGACGGGGGCGAGGCCGGTGTCGCCGAGGGCACCCGTGGCCATCAGCAGCAGGGCGGTCGCGGCGAGCACGGTCACGGTGAGACCGGTGGCGAGCACCTTGTCCAGGCTGACCCGGCCGACCAGCAGCTTGCCGTTGATCTGGCCGGCGGCGACCAGGCCGATGGAGTTGAGGCCGAACAGCAGGCTGAAGGTCTGCGGGGAGGCGCCGTAGATCTCCTGGATGACGAAGGGCGAGGCACTGACGTAGGCGAACAGCGCGGCGAAGGCGAAGCCGCCGGCGAGCATGTAGCCGGTGAAGGCCCGGTCGGCGAGGAGGCCGCGCATCGCGCGCAGGGCCTCCCCCACTCCCCCTTGGTGGCGCGCGGCGGGCGGCAGGGTCTCCGGCAGCCGGGCCCAGACCAGGGCGCCGAGCACCGCGCCGACCAGGGTGAGCACCACGAACACGCCCCGCCAGTCGGTCACCCGGAGGATCTGCCCGCCGATGAGCGGGGCCACGATGGGGGCGGCCCCGGAGATCAGCATCAGGGTGGAGAAGAAGCGGGCCATGGCGACGCCGTCGTAGAGGTCGCGTACGACGGCCCGGGCGATGACCACCCCGGCCGCGCCGGCGAGGCCCTGCACCAGCCGGAACGCGATCAGCGTCTCGACGGTGGGCGCGAGGGCGCACAGGGCGGTGGCGGCCAGGTAGCCGGCGAGCCCGGTGAGCAGCGGGCGGCGCCGGCCCCAGCGGTCGCTCATGGGGCCCACGACCAGCTGGCCGAGGGCGAGCCCGGCCATGCAGGCGGTGAGGGTGAGCTGGACGGTGACCGCGGGCGCGTGCAGGGAGCGGGTGACCTGCGGCAGGGACGGCAGGTACATGTCCATGGCGAGCGGGGTGGTCGCGGTGAGGGCGCCGAGGAGGACGGTGAGGAGGGCGCCGGCGCGGCCCGGGGCGTGGGTGGGTGACGGTGCGGGGGTGGGCTGATGGTCCTGTTCCGGTGTCGATGCCGCCGTGTGCTCCGGCATGTGCCCTCCCTCTCCCCGCTGTGCCGGCCCCCATGGTCTCAGTTCGCACACAGTGCCGAGGCACAGATGAGCGAGAGAAGATCGACACCCGGGGGCGGTAACCGTATGGCGGACAGCTGATTCCGCATGGCGGACTTCGCACCTAGGCTGCGTTGCCATGACTGACAGGGAATCGAAGATCGCGGTGGTGACCGGGGCGGGCTCCGGCATCGGGCGGGCCGTCGCCGTGGAGCTGCTGCGCGCCGGCTGGTCCGTGGCGCTGGCCGGCCGGCGCGCCGAGCCGCTGGCGGAGACGGCGGCACTGGTACCGGAGGCGGCCTCGCTCGCCGTGCGCACGGACGTGTCCCGGCCCGAGGACGTGGCGGCGCTGTTCGCGGCGACCGTGGAGCGGTTCGGCCGGGTGGACCTGCTGTTCAACAACGCGGGGACCTTCGGGCCCGGCGGGGTCCCGGTCGAGGAGCTGCCGTACGACGCGTGGCGGCACGTGGTGGACACCAACCTCAACGGGGCGTTCCTGTGCGCCCAGGCGGCCTACCGGCAGATGAAGGAGCAGGGCCCGCAGGGCGGCCGGATCATCAACAACGGCTCCATCTCGGCCCACGCGCCCCGCCCCCACTCGGTCGCCTACACCGCGACCAAGCACGCGCTGACCGGCCTGACCAAGTCGCTGTCCCTGGACGGGCGGCCGTACCGCATCGCCGTCGGGCAGCTCGACATCGGCAACGCGGCGACCGACATGACGGCCCGGATGCAGACGGGCGCGCTCCAGGCGAACGGGGAGGTAGCCCCGGAACCGGTGATGGACGTGGCCGATGTGGCGCGCACGGTACGGCACATGGCGGAGCTGCCGCTGGAGGCGAACGTGCAGTTCGCGACGGTGCTGGCGACGACGATGCCGTACATCGGCCGGGGCTGACCGGGACCCCGCCCACCCGCACAAACGGAATTACAACGTCCGCGGTATTGCGGCCCGTCGCGGACGTATGCTCAACTTTCCTCCACGAGAGCTTCACAGTTGGAGCACGGAAATTCCGTAGCCACTCCGAGGGGGGAGCGGCGGCCGTTCCACCGGACCGGAGTCGGGGGTCGCCCCGGCGGCGGACCGCGGGGTGCACACCGGTCGGTGGAACGGCCGCCGCATGACGTCGTCGGGCACGGGCCCCCGCGTCCCGCCGCTCAGCGCCGGTGGCCGCGGCCGGAATCCGGCTCGTCGCCCTCGGGCAGGGCCATCGCGCGCGCCCGGCGCCGGCGCAGGGCCCAGCCCCCCGCCCCCAGCAGCGCGAGCGCCCCGGCGGCGCCCCCCAGGGCCTGCCACGCCGAGCCGCCTGCGGACGACACCGAGCCGGGCGCGCCGGCCGCCGCCCGCACGGGCTTCCGCGCGGGCGCCGGGCTCGCGCTCGCCCCGCCCTCGCTGAGCGGCGCGACCAGCGTGCCGACGGCCTGGGCCGAACGCCCGTGCGTGAAGCCCCAGTCGAGCAGGGCGGCGGTCTCCTCGTAGACGGCGTTGCCGCCGGACTCGGGGTGCATCACGGTGACCAGCAGGGTGCGCCCGCCGCGGGTGGCCGCGCCGGTGAAGGTGTTGCCGGCGTGGCTGGTGTAGCCGTTCTTGACACCGATGAGGCCGTCGTACGTCTTCAGGCCCCACGCCCCGGTGAGCAGGCGGTCGGTGTTCTGGATCTGGAAGGTCTTCTTGCCGCCCGCCGGGAAGTCGGCGGTCCTGGTGCCGCAGTAGCCGCGGAAGTCGGCGTCCTTCAGACCGTGGCGGGCGAAGAGCGTGAGGTCGTACGCCGAGGAGAGCTGCCCCTTGTGGTCGAAGCCGTCGGGGCTGACCACATGGGTGTCCAGGGCCTGCAGATCCGCGGCCTTGGCCTGCATCTCGGCGACGGTCCGGGCGATGCCGCCGTTCAGATGGGACAGCACGTGCACGGCGTCGTTGCCGGAGCGCAGGAACACGCCCTGCCACAACTGCTCGACGGTGTAGGTGATGCCGGGCTTGATGCCGACCAGGCTGGAGCCGGCCGGGACGTCGGCGAGGTCGGCGTCGGTGACCCGGTAGCGCCGGGTGCGGTCGAACTTCTTCAGCACGGTGTCCGCGAACAGCATCTTCAGCGTGGACGCGGGCGCCAGCCGCCGGTGCGCGCCGAACGAGGCGAGCACCTCACCGCTCACGCAGTCGGCGACCAGCCAGGAGCGGGCGGTGAGCTTCTTCGGCAGTCCGGAGGCGCCGCGTATCTGGACACCGGTACGGGCCAGCCGCTCGCCGCCGATGACCGTGGTCGCGGCGGCCTCGCTGGCCGTGGTCAGGGGAAGGGCGGCGGCCGTCAGCCCGAGGACGGCACGCCGGCTGAGCCGGGAACTTTCGCGCACCCGGGGACCGTACACCGCGTCGAGCAGGGGATTCGCTCCCGGAGGGCCGATACGGCGTGGAATGTGCCGCGGTATGAGAATCCCATGAGTTACCCCCGTTTCTCAGCCCTCGCACATCCTTTGCCCAGGGCTGCACAAAGGTTCCTCCCTAGCTTGTGGCCGCGCCCACAGCGGGCGCCCAGAACCACCGAGGAACGGGATGTTTGGCAGGCGAGGGCGCCCTGGGCGAGGGTCCGGCCGCCGCTGGCGAGGATCGAGCGGAGCGCGTCGATCCGGGTCGGCCAGCGCGGATCAGCGCCGGATCCGTCGCTCTCGTACCCCGGGAGCCAGGTCCGACAGCGCCAGGAGTTCGGGGGCGTCCTGCATCACGTTGAGGGTGTGCTGTACGGCCGTGCAGTGCGGGCCCTCGGCGAAGACGGCGGCCCGCGCGGGGTCGTCGGTGCTCCAGCCGTAGGCGCGGACGCGCCCCTCCCGGACGAACTCCTCGCACCGCTCGCGGAGTTCGGCGGCCCGTGCCGGGTCGGCGTCGGACAGGTGGAGCTGGTACAGGTCGACGTGGTCGGTGCCGAGCCGGCGCAGGGAGGCGGTCAGGGCCCGGCGGGCGTACCGCGGGGTGTCGTCGGTGCCGGTGAGGGTGCGGGTGTCCGGGTCGAAGACGTTGCCCCACTTGGTGGCGAGGACGACGTCGTCCCGCCGCCTGCCCAGGGCCCGACCGAGGATCTCCTCGCCGGCCCGGTCCCTCCCCCCCGGTGCGGCTCGGTCAGGCCTGCCCGGTCTCGAAACGCGAGATCTGTCCGTCGTCGTCGACGGTGAACGACCACCTGGTCTGCATCTCGCCCCAGGCGTCGTTGCGGTAGCGGGCGAGCAGGGTGCGCCCGCCGTTCGACTCCCGGTCGACGTCCATGTGCCCGTGGGACTCGAAGATCTCCCGGTCGATCCAGTCGGCGAGGTCCCGGTCGGCGCCGTCGTCGGACATGGTCGCGCCGGGTGCCAGCAGGGCCAGGAAGCCTTCGCGGTCGTGCGCGTTGACGGCGTGGACGAAGGCCCGGACGGCCGGGTCGCTGAGCTTGGCTGGCTGAATCGTCATGCCGCCAGGCTCACACCGCTCCCCCGGGCCCGCCACCCGAACGGCAGCCAGGACGGGCCGGACGGGTCCGGAGGTGCGAGGGTGGGTCCGCGGGAGGGGACCTGTCCGACTGTCTGCCGGGGAGTCACCGTGAGCTGTTACGACCGACGTGATCTGGGCCTGCTGCTGCTCCGGCTGGGCGCCGGCGGGGTGCTGGTGGCACACGGCACGCAGAAGCTGTTCGGCTGGTTCGGCGGGCACGGCCTGGAGGGCACCGGGCAGTTCATGGAGTCCGTCGGCTACGCGCCCGGCAAGGCGAGCGCGACGGCGGCGGGCCTGGCGGAGACGGGCGGCGGCACGCTGCTGGCGCTGGGCCTCGCGACCCCGGCGGCGGGCGCGGCGGCGGCCGGCGCGATGGCGGGGGCGGCGGCCGTCCATCTGCCCAACGGCTTCTTCGCCCAGGAGGGCGGTTACGAGTACGCGGCGACCCTGGGCCTGGCCGCGGCCGGCCTCGCCGTGTCCGGGCCGGGCCGTCTCTCCCTCGACCATGCCCTCGGGCACGTCTTCGACCGCGGCTGGATGGTCCCGGTCGCCCTCGGCGCGACGGCGGCGGGCACGGCCCTGGTGGTGGGGGCACGGAACCAGCGGATGCGGCGGAAGGCGGAGGGCGAGCAGGAGGCGCTCTTCGAGGAGTGAGCTGACCTGAAACCATCGCCCTTCAGAGACCCAGCACTCCGGTCCGTACGGCCGCTCCGGGCGGCCGCACCAGGTCGATCTGCAACTGCGAGGCGGCCAGGGCGAGTTCGGTCCGGTTCGAGCAGTCGAATTTCAGCAGCAGATTCGACACGTGCCGTTTGACGCCGTGAATGGATATCCCCAGGCATCGGGCGATCTGCTGATTGCTCTGGGCCTGGGCGAGCAGCCGGAGGACTTCCCGCTCCCGCTCGGTCACGCGATGCAGGAGACGCATGGCACGGTCGCCGGCAGGGGCCAGATCCACCGGGCGGTGCATACCCTCGGTGAATCCCAGAAAAACCCTCTGCAGCATGCTGAGTGTGATGCGGTGTTGGGGCAGCCAGTGCGCGATCCGCCGGTCCACCTGCCCGAAATCCTCGGAAGTCTTGCCCGCCGGAAGCGTCAGCACAAGAAGTGATCCGCAGCGGTCTGCCAGTTCGCCGACCTGTGTGGTATATCGTTCCACAGGAAGTACGCAAACGTCGAAGGAATGCTCCCGCAGCCGCTTTTCCGCCGCCGAGACATCCAGGCAGACTTCGTATTGGGATACGCTGCCGACGAGATCGAGAAGGGCCGTCAGGCCGTAGAGGGAAACTTCGTCGCTGACCACCCACAGAACGCGAAGAAACATCGGCTTCTGCATAGTCTGCCCCCGCTCCGCCTTGCGGCCGATACGCTTCGTGCCCGTTCGCAGCGACGTCATCAAGGGAATCACGGCACAACACTTGTTCGCACCATGTTTGGGCCATGATCACCAAGACTGTCTTGTTTCCCGCTACCCGACCGGGAAGATTCAGCCAAAGTTCAACTCCACAGGATTAGAGCGTCCGCAGCACGTCATCGCCGTTTTGTCGCCGCGAAAAGGACAGACATGACCATACAGCGCGAGAGCGATGCCACACCCGAAACACCCGGCACAGTGGACATGGCCGAAAGAACCCTCGTCCTCATCAAACCGGACGCTCTGCTGCGCGGCCTGTCCGGAAGAGTGCTCGCCCGCTTCGAGGACGCCGGGCTGAAGGTCGTCGGGGTGAAGATGCGGTGGATGGACGCCGAACTGGTCCGCCGTCACTACGCCGACCTGGAGGAGCGGCTGGGCGCGGACATCTACCGGCGCAGCAGCGAGTTCATGCGGCAGAGCCCCGTCATCGCCCTGGTCCTGGAGGCCCCCGGCGCCGTGGCCGTGGTGCGCAAGCTCATCGGCTCCTCGTGCCCGGACCAGGCCGCGCCCGGGACCATCCGCGGCGACCTCTCGCACTTCGGCAACGAGGCCGGCCGCGTCTCGGGCAAGGGCATGGCGAACGTCGTGCACGCCTCCGCCACCCCGGCGGAGGCGAAGTACGAGGTGGACCTGTGGTTCACCGCGCAGGAGCTGTTCCAGTACCGGACGCTGGCGGAGCGGTTGATGTACTGAGCCCGCGGCGCCTCGGGTTCACCGGTCCCCGGCTGGACGAGAGGCGCTGCGCAGCAGCACCGTGTAGTCCTCGGCGCCGTAGCCCGCCGCGAGGGCCGTCTCCACCCAGCTCCAGGTCGCCTCGCCGAGGCGCAGCCCCACGTCGTGCCGCCGGGCCGCCTCCCGGATGAGGCCCAGGTCCTTGGCGGCCAGCAGCAGGGAGAACCGGGCGGGGTAGTCGTCCTTCTCCAGCGACGGGCGGCGGCGCTCCGCCTGGGCGGCCAGCGGGGTGGCCGCCAGCACCTCGAACGCCGTGTCCCGGTCCAGGCCGAGGCCGTCGGCCAGGGCCAGGGACTCGCCCAGCTGGGCGAGGACACCGAAGAGCGCCGCGTTGGCCACGAGCTTGGCGGCCGACCCCGCCCCGAGCGGCCCCACCCGGCGGACCGGCCCGAGGTCGTCCAGGACGGGCCCGCACCGCTCCACCAGCTCCGGGGGGCCGCCGGCGAACACGGTCAGCCGCCCGGCGCGGACGGCGTCGACGCTGCCCATCACGGGCGCGTCCAGCAGCCCGGCCCCGGGCGGCAGGGCGGCGGACAGCCACCGGTACGCCTCCGGGGCCACGGTCGACGTCTGGACGAGCACGGCGTCGGTGCCGGCCAGACCGGCCAGGGCTCCCTCGTCCCCCTCGGTCACCTCGCGCAGCGCCCGCTCGTCGGAGGTGGCGACCAGGACGACCTCGCTGCCCCGCGCCACCGCGCGCGGGGAGGCCGCGGCCACTCCGCCGGCGGCGGTGAACGGGCCGAGGGCTTCCGGCGACCGGTTCCAGCCGGTGACCCGGTGCCCGCGGCGCAGCAGCCGTAGCGCCATGGCCCGGCCCATGGTGCCCAGGCCGATCACGCCGACGCGGGTCACGCGGGCACCCCGTCGGCGGAGCTGAGGGCCCGGTTGGCGTACCGGGCGTCCTCGGTGACCTCCTTGCCGAACCAGGGCGGCGGGCCGAAGGCGTGTGCCTCGTCCTCGGAGCCGAACTCCACCTCGACGGTGGCCAGTCCGCGCAGCCGCTCGTCGAACACGTCGACGTGGGCGGTATTGCCGTCGGGCAGCGCCACGGCGTAGCGGGTCTTGGTGACGCGGGCTCCCTCGGTGGCCGGCCACAGTTCCTGGAACTGTTCGGGCCGCAGCTCGATCTGGAACTCGGCGCGGGAGAGCCCAAAGCCGCGCTTCACCGTCAGGGTGAACTCCTCGCCCTGCCGGCGGACCCGCGCCTCCTCCCCGTCGCCGCGGGCCAGATACCCCTGGCGGACCGGGACGGGCAGGGCGCCCTTCACGGCGTCCAGTGAGTCCACGAGGAACTTTCGCTCGATCTCGACGTGCATGAAGTGGCAGACCTCAGTCCGTAGGAGCCGACGGCGGACAGCACAGTCTGGCCTCCCGGCACGGCATCCGGGCAGGTAGCCGGGCGTGCAGATACCTAGGAGGTAGCCGATCGGCCACCTCCGGGGGACAGGGACCTTCTGGTACTTGTCCGCCTGTCGGACGGTGCGCTCGAATACACCGACGGCACGTGACGGAGCCCTGGCCGGTCCGCTCGTACCGCCACCGACAGGCCGGGCGGGGACACTGCGTTCAAGAAGGCGGACATGACTGGACCGATACGGCCTGATGCCCTGGCGCGGCAGCCGGATGTGCGACTGCGCGGCACGGAGACGGTCCTGGACGACTGGTTCCATGTGCGCCGGTTCCACCTGGAGGACTCGGGCCCCGACGGCCGGGCCCGCCGCTTCACCCGGCTCAGCATGGCGCGCGGCGACCGGGCGGCCGTGCTGCCGCACTGCCCCGCGCTGAACACCGTCGTGCTCACCAGCCAGTTCCGGGTGCCGGCGTATCTGCACGGCCGTCCGGACGGGCGGCTGCTTGAGGTGCCGGGCGGGCTGCTGGACGCGGACGACGCGCGTACGGCGGTGCGGCGCGAGGTGGAGGAGGAGACCGGGTTCCGGATCGGGGAGCTGCGCGAGGTGTCCGTCACCTACCTGGCCCCGCAGCTGAGTTCCGAACGGACCCATCTCTTCGTCGCCGAGTACGACCCCGGGGCCCGGGTCTCTCCCGGCGGCGGTGTCGCCGAGGAAGGAGAGGACATCCAGGTGCGGGAACTGCCTCTGGAGAAGGCCCTGGACGAGGTGCTGAGCGGGCCCGCCGCGGACGCCAAGACGCTGCTCCTGCTGCTGTACCTCCGCCACTGCATGTCATGAGCATGCTCTAAAGGCACATGCCCGGTACGGCGCGAGCCGCCCCGGACCCGCCACCACGGTGACGTCCGCCCTCCGGACCGGAAGGGCGGAGAAGGGCTCGATCCATGTCACTCACCCCCTCCGACACGGCTCATGTCCTGCTGGCCCTCGTCGTCCTCGCGACCTGCGCCCACGGCGTCGGCCATGTGTTCAAACGGCTCCGCCAGCCCCAGGTGATCGGCGAGATCGTCGGCGGCCTGCTGCTCGGCCCCACGGTGCTCGGCCGGATCAGCCCCGGGGCACAGCACTGGCTGCTGCCCCCGGACGGACCCACCGCGGCGGTGCTCGGCGCCTTCTACCAGATCGGACTGCTGCTCCTCGTCTGGCTCACCGGCAGCGAACTGCGCGCCCGGGACGCCGGTTCCGAGCGCCGCACCATCGGGTCCGTGGCCGGGTCGGGGCTGGTCCTGCCGTTCGCCTGCGGGCTGGCGGTCGCCCAGACGCTGGATCTGGGCGAGCTGTCCGGTGCGAGCGGCTCGCCGGCCACCCTGGCCCTGGTCTTCGGCATGGCCATCGCCATCACCAGCGTGCCGGTCATCTCACGGATCATGCTCGACCTGGACGTGCTGGGCACGCGGTTCTCCCGGATCGTGCTGGCGGTCGCCGTGGTCGAGGACGTGGTGCTCTACGTCATCCTGGCCATCGTGCTCGGGGTGGCGCAGGCCGAGACCGCCGGCTCGCACGGCCTGTGGTCCCTCATCGGCACCGACTCGCTCCCCCTGGCCATCGCCTACTTCACGCTCGTACCGCTGCTCTTCCTGGCGGTCACCATGCGCTGGGGGCCGCGCCTGTTCACGGCGCTGTCGCGCTGGTCCTTCAACGTGCTGAACCTGCAGAGCCCGCTGGCGTTCCGGATCTCCTTCGTCTTCCTCCTCTGCGCGGGCTGCATCGGCCTCGGCATCGACCCCATCTTCGGGGCGCTGGTGGCGGGGATGAGCACGGCGGGGGCGAGCGGTGCGGGAGCGGCGGGCGCCTCGCCGGCGGCGGGACCGGAGACGTCGGCGGAACCGCAGACGCCGACGGAGCCGGAGACCTCGGCCGGGGGTTCGCACCAGACGCTGCGGGCCGTCTCGCTGGGCTTCTTCGTCCCCGTCTACTTCGCGATCGTCGGGGTCAAGCTCGACCTGGCCCGCCATCTCGACCTCGTGTTCTTCGGCTGGTTCCTCGTGTTCGCCTGCGCGGTCAAGCTCGTCAGCGTCTGGGCGGGCGCCTCGCTGGCCGGCGAGCCGCGCGGCTCCTCGTTCCATCTGGCCGTGGCCATGAACGCCCGGGGCGGCCCCGGCATCGTGCTCGCCTCGACCGCGCTCCAGGCCCGGATCATCAACGAGGACTTCTTCACCGCGCTGGTCCTGCTGTCCATGGTCACCTCGCAGATCGCCGGCGTCGTCCTCGGCCGGGCCGTACGCGCCGGAAAGCTCCCGACGACCGCCACGGAGCCACCCCCGGCACCGGCCGCCCCGCACCGGCCCGAGCGCCTCCAGCAGGAGCGGCTGTGACCCGCGCACAGGACCACCCACTCGCGCCAAGGAGCCGCGCATGAGGATCTGTCTGGTACGGCACGGCCAGTCGCTGTGGCAGCTCGCCCCGAGCCGGGACTGGGACACCCGGCTGAGCGACCTGGGCCACCGGCAGGCCGAGGCCCTCGCGACCTGGTGGGCGGGGCACGAACTGCTGGACGCCACGACCCGCCTGGACGTCGGCCTGCTCGGCGCCAGCCCGCTCAAACGCGCCCAGGAGACGGCCGGATACCTCGCCGACGCGCTGCGGCTGCCCGTCACCACCCGGCCCTCGCTCACCGAGGCCACCTTCCATGTCGCCGCCGAGCTGCCCCAGTGGCCCGGCCCCGCCGTACCGCGGACGCCCGGAACCCTCTCCGAGCGCTACCGGACCTTCCGGAAACAGGCCGCCGACGCCCTGCTGGAACTCGCGGACGCGGCCGAGGAAAAGGGGGACGCGGTGCTCGCCGTCACGCACGGCGGATTCATCAAGACCGTCATGCGGGTCATATCCGACAGCGATTCCTTCACCTGCAAGCTCTACAACTGCGGAATCAACGTGATCGAGTGGAAGGACGGCCGATGGCGGATAGTCCACCTCAATCTCCTGGACCACCTTCCGCCGCCGCTGCGCACCACATAGAAATCCCGCGGCTCAGGCCGGTGCGCCGCGCCACCCTCACGGTCCGGGCCGGCACGCTCTGGCGGCACAGACCCCTGTACGCGGAACTCGTACGACGGGCGAAGGAGCAAGGACTCTCCGGCGCCCATGTCCTGCACGCGGTCGCGGGCTTCAGCGGGGGCGGGCCCATCGCGAGCCGCCGGGCACTCGCCCCGCGCGACCGGCCGCCGCTCAGCGTCGTGATCGTCGACGACGAGGCGGCGGTGGACCGGTTCCTCGGTTCGCTCGACGCGCGGATGCACGTCGACTCGATCGTGCTGGACCGCGTGTACCAGCTCATGCCGCCTGGCGGCACTCTCCGGACAGACAAGGAATGAAACAGGCAATGACCTCGGTAGTCACCCAAGAGCCGCTCATCACCGACTCGGTGTCGCTGCGTCAGATCACCGACGTGCTCGACCGGTTGCCCATCGACCGCTCCGGACCGACCGTCGCGGCCAATCTGGGCCTCATCCACCAGCTCGGGCAGCCCGGCACGATGACCGGCCTGCTCCAGGAGATCCTCGGCGACGAGAAGGCCCTCGCCACCATCGCCGCGCGCTCCTACGCGCACACCAACCACTTCGACAAGATCGTCCTGGTGGACTCGGGCACGCCCCTCGGCTACCGGCTCACCCTGCACCTGTGGAACCCGCCGTACTCCGACGCCGAGGCCGAGGACGAGCAGATCCACGACCACCGGTTCAGCTTCGTCTCGCACGTGGTGGTCGGCACCCTGACCTCCCAGAACTTCGTCCGCGACCCCACGGGTGTGCAGTTCGGCGAGTACCAGTACATCCCGGAGAAGCTCAACGACGTGGCCACCGTGGGCAACTACTACGTCAACGTCGGCACCTCGCCGCTGCTGGAGGCCGACCGCCCGTCCGTGCCGCAGGGGCACTCCTACAGCCTCGACTTCGCCCAGATCCACCGGGTCCTGCTCCCCCGCACCAGCCCGACCTGCACGCTCGTGCTGCGCGGCCCGCGCCAGAAGAACTACGCCAGCGTGTTCAGCAACTCGCAGAAGTACGACCCCTCGGCCAACGCGATGTTCGCGCCCGCCGAACTCGCCGGAAAGCTGCGGATCATCCTCGACCACATCGCCGCCTCGGCCTAGCCGGCAGCTCTCGGAAAGAAGCCCGGCAGCCCCCTCAGAAAGGCACGGACAGAGCATGATCAACCCTCAGGGACCGACCGCCGACCCGATCTACACCCGCACCGGAGACTTCGCGGTCTTCAACCAGCTCGGTCTCAAACTGGCCTTTCCCGATGACGTGTCCAAAGAGGACTACTACGCCTGGCTGGACACGATGCACGAGAAGGTCGGCACCATGGTGAAGGGTGCCGAGATCGCGGAGAAGAGCTACGCCCGCAAGGAACCCCGGATGAACACCGGTGTCTACTACGACACCGACGACTACCGGCTGCTGCGCGCCGGCGCGGTCCTGCGGACCACCTGCAACATCAAGACGCACGCCTTCTGCGCCTTCAAGCTGTCGGAGGACGAGCACAACGTCCGGCGCGACCACCGCTACAGCTTCGACGGCGAGGACAAGCTCACCATCCAGCAGGCGCCCACCTCGCCCGAGGCCCAGGCCGCGGTGAAGCGGCTGCTGGCCCGCACGGACATCGAGCACCCGGGCATCCACCTGCGGGAGAGGTTCGGCCTCACCGGCGACGACCTCAGCCCCGCGGTCTGCCTGCGCCAGTACCGCCACCCGTTCTTCGTCTGGATCGACAAGAAGGACGCCCTGCGCTGCTCGATGGACCGGGTCCGGGTGCACAGCATGCGCCGGCCGGACGGCGAGGAGCACGAAGTCCCCTTCAGCGAGATCGAGTTGCCGGTCTACCCTCACCTGGACGAGGAGATAGCGAACGATCCGCGGCTCATCGAGCTCATCGAGGCGCTGGCCGAATCCCTGCGGTCCTGGTTCGGAATCGAGCCAATCTCGGAGTCGAAGTACCAACGAGCCGCTCAGGTTCTGGGCTTGAGCACATCCTGAACCATGCCCTCACCAGAAGCGGACGCGCCCCCGTCGGCGCGCCAGGCCGACGTGCCCGCCCCGCGGTCCGCGGCGGGCGCGCTGGCCCTGCTGGCCGTCGCCCAGCTGCTCATCGGCCTGGACTACTCCATCGTCTATGTCGCGCTGCCCGTCATCGACGCGGCGCTGGGGTTCTCGGCGGAGTCGTTGCAGTGGGTGGTCAGCGCGTACGCCGTCCTCTTCGCGGGACTGCTTCTGGTGTGCGGCCGGCTGGTCGACACGTTCGGGGCGCGCCGGGTCTTCCTGGGCGCCGCCGGCATCCTCGCCGCGGCCTCGCTCGGGGCGGGGCTCTCGGCCACCTCGGCGCAGCTGATCGCCTTCCGGGCGTTCCAGGGCGCCGGGGCGGCGGCCCTGGCCCCGGCCACGCTGTCCCTGCTGACGCAGACGTTCCCGCCCGGCCCGCGGCAGACCCGCGCGCTGACCGTGTGGAGCACGACCGGTGCCGCCGGCCTGGCCGTGGGGGTGCTCGGCGGGGGTGTCCTCACCCATCTGACGTCGTGGCGGTGGATCTTCCTGGCCGTCGCGGTGGTGGCGGGGGCCATGGCGGTGGGCGGCCTCCGGCTGCCGAGGCCGGCGGGTCCGGGTGCGCCCCGGGCGGAACTCAGCCTGGGGCGTGCGCTGCTGGCCACGGCCGCGGTGTCGCTGGTCGTGCTGTGGCTGACGCGGGCCACCGGCGGCGGCTGGGGGCGTCCGGCGGAGTATCTGCCGCTGGCCGCCGCGCTGGTGTGCGGTGCGGCCTTCGCCCGGCTCGACCGCGGGGCCCGGAGCCCCATGGTGCCGCGGGCGTTGCTGCGCCGGCGTCCGTTCGTCGTCGCCTGTGCGGCGGCCGCGCTGTTCATGGCGAGCTTCGGCGCCGAGTTCTACGTCGTCACCCTGCTCATGCACGACGTCCACCACTACTCGGCACTGCGGGCCGGGGTGGCCTTCCTGCCGCTGGCCGCGACGGCCCCGCTGGGCAGCGCGGTCACCGGCCGGCTGACCCGGGCCTTCGGCGGCACCCGCACGCTCGTCGCCGGTTTCGCGGTCGGCGCGCTGGGCATCGCCCTGCTGCTGCCGATGACGGGCGACGGGCCGTACGCCCTCACGGTGCTGCCCGGCCTGGTCATCAGCGGGGTCGGGCAGGGCATCGCGTACACCGCGGCCTACGGTCTCGGCACCTCGGTGCTGGACGAGCAGCAGGGCGCCGGCTCGGCGCTGATCACCACCGTCCAGTACTTCGGCGGGTCGGTCGGGCTGGCGGTGCTGGTCTCGGTGATGGGCGGTACGCCGTCCGGGGCGTCCGCCCGGGCGGGCATCGCCCTGCTGGCGGCGGTGGCCCTGGCCGCGGTCGTCGTGCTCCCCGTCGCCCACCGCGGACACGTCGCCCACCGCACGCACTAGTCTCGACGCGCACAGCCGCGCGGCACACCTTCAGAGGAACGGCATGAACGAGAACGAGCACGGCGGGTTCTACGCCAAGGCGCGCCTGGACGAGGACCCGCGGGGCCGGGTGACCGGACTCTCGGTGCGGCGCGCGGGCGTGGACTCGGTGCCGTCCTCCCTCGCCGAGCTGCGCGACCTGCGCACCCTGGACCTCTCCTACAACGACGTGGGGACGCTGCCCGACGCCCTGGGCGCGCTGCCGGCCCTGGTGGAGCTGCGGCTCGACGCGCTGGGCGTCGCCGCCGTACCCGACTCGCTGCGCGGCCTGAGCGGCCTGGAGGTCCTGAGCCTCTACAAGAACCGGCTGGCCGAGGCGCCCGTGTGGCTCCCCGAGCTGACCGGTCTGCGCACCCTCAACCTCGCCGACAACGAGCTGACGGCGCTGCCGCCGGGCCTGGGCGCCCTCAAGCACCTCCACACGCTCGACCTCGGTCACAACCGGCTGACCGAGCTGCCGGACGACCTCGGCGAGCTGCCCGCGCTCGACCGCTATCTGTACCTGAGCGACAACGCCCTGCGCAGCGTCCCCCGGTCCCTGTGCGGGCTCTCGGGGCTGCGCTACCTGAACCTCACGGACAACCGGCTCACCCGTCTCCCGGACGAGTTCGGGGCTCTCGCGGCGCTGCGCGAGCTACGGCTCTACCACAACGAACTGACCGAACTGCCCGACGGCTTCGGTGCGTTGGGTTCGCTGCGCGAGGCCCATCTGATGGGCAACCGGCTGCGGTCGCTGCCGGACACGCTCGGCGGCCTGCGGGAGCTGCGGGAGCTGCGGCTGATGGACAACGAGGTGACGGCGCTGCCGCCGAGCATCGGCGAACTGCGCCGGCTGTGCCGACTGGACCTGCGCAACAACCAGCTCGGCGAACTCCCGGACGCCATCGCCGGGTTGACCGAGCTGACCCACCTCGATCTGCGCAACAACCGCCTCACCCGTCTGCCGGACGCCCTCGCCACGCTGCCCGCGCTGGAGAAGCTGGACCTGCGCTGGAACGTGCTGGACTCCTGGCCGGCCTGGCTCGACGACCTCGAACTGCGCGGCTGCGCCGTGCTCACCTGACACCGTTTCACACCTCTCGCGTCTCAAGGAGTCCCCGAGATGACGCAACCCCCGTTGGTGCGCTCCTTCGCCGACCTCGTCCCCGGACCGCACGAGCGCGACCAGCCCGTCGTGACGCTGTTCAGTGGCGGCCTGGACAGCAGCTATCTGCTGTACCGGCTGAAGCGGGCCGGGTTCCGGAACATCCACGCG
Organism: Streptomyces sp. NPDC046727; assembly: GCF_040645635.1. NCBI lineage: Bacteria > Bacillati > Actinomycetota > Actinomycetes > Kitasatosporales > Streptomycetaceae > Streptomyces > Streptomyces sp. NPDC046727. Next base: position 2,777 of record NZ_JBEYYR010000031.1, on the reverse strand, counting down.
GTCGGTGTCGACCTGGGCGCCGGCGACGGCCCGGACCCGGAACTCGTCGCCGACCGGCTCGGCGTCCGGATGCATGTGCTGGACGGCCGCCGCGAGTTCGCCGCCGACTACGTCCGCCCGGCCATCGCGGCCCAGGCGGTCTACCTCGGCACGCATCCCATCAGCTCCTCGCTCAGCCGCCCCCTGATCGCCGAGCTGGCGCTGCGCGTGGCGACCGGTCTCGGGGCGTGGGGCGTCCTGCACTCGGCGAACCGCTCGCAGAACACCCTGCGCCGGCTGAACGGCGCCCTCGGCCTGCTGGGCTGCGCCTGCCGGTACGGCAGCCCGTACGAGGCCGATCCGGTCGGCCGGGAGGAGAAGACCAGGGCGCTGGAGGAGGCCGGTCTCGTCGCCATGGGCAAGCGGCCGACCAGTGTGGACGCCAATCTGTGGTGCCGGGAGTTCGAGTCCGGGGTGCTGGAGGACCCGGAGGAGCACACCGTACCCGAGCATCTGTACCGGTGGAGCGTGCGGCGGCCCACGCCGGACGACACCACGGTCGCGATCGGCTTCACCGAGGGCGTGCCCACCTCTCTCGACGGTGTCGGCATGCCCCTGCCGGACCTGATAGCGGCTCTCAACCGGACGGCCGGCGCGTACGGCATCGGACGCTACAGCGGCCTGGAGCACCTGCCGGGCGGCCAGAAGGTGCTGGAGCTGCGGGAGATGCCCGCGGCGGCCCTTCTGCTGCCCTCCTACCGGCACCTGGAGACGGCGGTCCTGGACGCCGAACTCGTCCGGGAGAAGATGCACCTGGAGCAGCTCTGGGTGCGCGAGGCGCTCGAAGGCCGCTGGTTCGGCCCGCTGCGGCAGGCGAGCCAGGCGTTCATCGACTCCTGCGCGGTACGGGTCACCGGAACCGTGCGCTGGCGGCTGCGGCCGGGCGCCGCGGAGACCCGGTCCATCGTCGCCGCCTCCCCGCTGTACCTGAGGAACCGGGAGGACTGGGAGCGGGCGTCCGCGGCGCCCGGCGACCGCCAGGATCCGGCGCCGTGAGGAGGGTTGCGGGAGACCCCGTGAGGGAGGCGTCACGGGCGCGGAGAACACACTGACGACTTTCGGCCATCTTTGAGCCGCTGTCGCTTCCTTCCCGCCCGCCACAGCCCGCCTCCCCACCGGCCAGGGCCCGGCAGCACGCCCTCCGCAGGTGTCGTGGGAGAGCCCGCGGAGCCCTTGTCACGCCTGGCTCACGGCCCTGGTTTCGTTGATTGTCCGAACAACGAACACCGCACGGGACACTACATCTGGGGTCCGTTGCGAGGGGAGACACAAGATGTATGCTCCCACCTGATTTCGGCGACACCCTGAGACGCCCACGGCACAGCGGGCCCCTCGGGCACCGGCGTCTGCCTTTCCACGCCTTGCCACCCCTGTGTCCCGGGCCACGACTTCCACCCAACGAGGGAGCACCACGTGACCATCGCTCCGAGCCACCCGGCCTCGCTCACCGAGGAGCAATCGCAGCAGGACCTGGAGCCCGCGCTGCTGCGGACGCTGTCCGAGCTGACCGCCGATCTGCCCGACGCCGACCCGGGCCGGGTCGCCGCCGCGGCGCTGCGCGGCCGGTCCGCGCGGGCCGACGAGGCGGAGCTGCGCGAGCTGGCCACGGAGACCGCCGCCGGCCTGATCGCCGAGGACCCCGCCTACTCGAAGCTGGCCGCCCGGCTGCTGACGATCAGCATCCGCCGTGAGGTCGGCGCGCAGGGGGTGACGTCCTTCACCGAGTCGGTCGCGCTCGGCCACCGCGAGGGGCTTGTCGCCGATGACACGGCGGACTTCGTCCGCACCCACGCGGAGCGGCTCGACGCCCTGGTCGAGTCCGCCGTGGCGGAGGGCGCCGACGACCGGTTCGGCTACTTCGGCCTGCGCACCCTCTACACCCGCTATCTGCTGCGCCACCCGGTCACCCGCAAGGTCGTCGAGACGCCCCAGCAGTTCATGCTGCGCGTGGCGAGCGGCCTGGCCGAGGACCACTCGGAGCGGTCGGTGGACCAAGTGGCGGCGCTCTACGGCCTGATGAGCCGCCTGGACTACATGCCGTCCTCCCCCACCCTCTTCAACTCCGGCACCCTGCACCCGCAGATGTCCGCGTGCTACCTGCTCGACTCCCCGCTGGACGAGCTGGACTCCATCTACGGCCGCTACCACCAGGTCGCCCGGCTCTCCAAGCACGCCGGCGGCATCGGCCTCTCGTACTCCCGCGTCCGCTCCCGCGGCTCCTTCATCCGTGGCACCAACGGGCACTCGAACGGCATCGTGCCGTTCCTGAAGACGCTGGACGCGTCCGTCGCCGCGGTGAACCAGGGCGGCCGGCGCAAGGGCGCCGCCGCCGTCTACCTGGAGACCTGGCACTCCGACATCGAGGAGTTCCTGGAGCTGCGGGACAACACCGGTGAGGACGCGCGCCGTACGCACAACCTGAACCTGGCGCACTGGATCCCGGACGAGTTCATGCGGCGGGTCAACGCCGACGAGCAGTGGTCGCTGTTCTCGCCGGCCGACGTGCCCGAGCTGGTCGACCTGTGGGGCGCGGAGTTCGACGCCGCCTACCGCAAGGCCGAAGCGGCGGGCCTGGCCAAGAAGACGATCCCGGCACGGGATCTGTACGGCCGGATGATGCGCACCCTCGCCCAGACCGGCAATGGCTGGATGACGTTCAAGGACGCGGCCAACCGCACCGCCAACCAGACCGCCGAGCCCGGCAACGTCATCCACTCCTCCAACCTCTGCACCGAGAT